>PLUZ01000094.1 GCA_003162995.1 Methylocapsa sp.
CCTCGAACGGCTCAATCAAGCTTGAGACATTGTCACCCGGGCCCGATACATTGACCCGTTTCGAGAGCGGCCACATGCGCCATAGGTCATTCGGCGAGGGCCGTAAGAGTTCCACGCCAGCCATTCCAGTTAGCCATGCCTCATGATCGTGGATCGTGTTGGCCTAGCAACACAGGCATGCGGTCATGAATACGCCGCGTGAAGTCATTGGCGGCGGTCACGATCAACGTGGCGCTCGAAATCGCCTCGCCCGTCTACGGGTCTTTCCATTGATCCCATAACCGACGACCGGGTTTGTGGATTGATTGCAAAAGTGCGATCATCTCTATTTCGGGAGGTTAACGATGGCGCAACTTGTAGGAAAATGGTCATACCGTAGTTTCCGTACTAAGGNNACTTCGACCCAAATCGTAGTCCAGTGGTTGGACGCATTTTTACATCCTCGCGGCCCGCGCTCTCGATGTCGGACAGCTCACTAGCCCGCCTGCGGGCGCCGCGCGAGGAAGTTAAGGCGACAAGCCCGTGAGGTTCTGGCCGTGAGTCCGTCATCATTGGCAGATACAGCTATGCGCCCCAGCCGTACAGGTGCCTCCCGCCGCTCTACATGACTCGCAGCACTGCTGTGGATTAGGATTGGGATTGGGTGAGGGTGGAGGTCCTCCACACCAGTCCGTAACGTCCTTGTAGATCGAGAATCCTCTGCAGGTCTGCGTCCCTGTTATACAGGCGAATATGATATCGCCGTAAGCGTCGGTTGTTCCGGAAAGCGAGGCGGCGGTCTGCAGAGGATACTTCGGGTTACTTGGCAGCGCCTCATAAAAATCAACAACATTGGGACAGGTGACCTCGTATTGTGGCGGAGAGTGGCTCTGCGGATCTGGGCACGAAAATGCAATCGTGCAAGCTGGTGGCACTGGCGGCAGCGGCACGCAGACCGCGCCGTTCGGGTCCCAACTGGTACCAGCCTGACACGCACAGGCCGAACTCGCTCCTGCGGCGTTGCTCTCGGTGAATGTGATCCCCCCGCTGAGAGGACAGCACGGCGGTTGCAATATCAGGTTATTCGATTCTGCAGTGAAACTCTGGGACGCGCAGGTCGGGGCGGCGACAACTCCTCCAGAATTGAGGATGGTCTTGATGACGACCGTCGCGCCGGGCGTGTTGAAGCTGGCCAACTTGGTGCAACAGTCACCAAACAGATTAAACTCGGCCGTCGTCCAATTTCCGCCGATGGCCACCAGATCACCGGGATCTGCTGCCTTGTAGAACGTGCCAGCTGAGGTCTCCACCTGCGCGGATTGCCCGCCAGAACTGGCATCACCCGTCAGGATGAGCCCGCCAAAATTCAGCGCCGTCTGATTGGGCACCGGCGCCGCCTGGCCATTGATAAAGCAACCGCCCGCCGCGCCGGCGGTGGCGGGAGAGAAATTCCAAATGTTACCGGCAACGGTAGGGGTCGAGGGGCACGGGCTAGTGTGGTTGATCAGCCAATATTGGATGAATACACATGAGCCACCTGACTTGCAGTTACTGGAGTTGGAGAAAATGAATTGCTGCCATCCGACGCACCCCTGCTGATTCGCGCAGAGTTTGGTTTTGAAGGTGTTTGTGTTGAGTTGCAGAGAAAACGTATTCGGCCCCGATCCGTCCGATACGCTCGTTACGCCGGTTACGTTCAACGACCCAGTCGCCAAGGTTATCGGCCCCCCCGTTGCTGTCGCGGAAAAGTCGCCGCTTCCCCCTGCACCTACAGTGGCAGGTCCGGCGCCGATCGCGCGTGGATAGGGGCGTTCCGGGGCCGTCGTGCACGGCACCTCCTGCAATATTGCGCTGGGATAGGTGGCAGTGTAGCATCCGGGTTTCGGAGCCGGTGTTCGCGCCATCAACTGACGCCAGGCTTCCCGTGTTTGCGTTGTTTCTGGCGGGGTGATTGCCGGAGGTGATACAGGCGGCTTCGGAGTGGGTGGTGGCGCGGGTGCCGTCGCGCCGGGCGGCGGGATATCGGAGGCGGGCGCGGCAAGGGATGGCAACGTGCCAGCAAGCAGGCAGGCAGCAGCCAGAATTGCTTGGATCCTGATGCGACATCGCCACGCTGAGGTCCGAACCGCGATGACGGCGACTGCGACGATCAAGGCGTCCACGACTATGGTCCCCCGTATGGCTCTGTTGCATTAACTCCTGCACGGCGGTTTTCAGGCGTCGTCGCTTCCCAACCGAGGTGATCTGCGTCTTACTAGCGGCATCCTTGGCCATTTCGCCTCCTCAGTCAACGGGCTCGGAGTGCCAGGTGCTTGAAACGCATCCTGGTGACGCTTGTTGCCGAGCTTGCGGTCGATCTGAGCACCCCCAGGCACCAACTGCGCACAATTCTCCCAGAGCCGGGCCGGCGGGTGCTGGGCGGATTGGCACTCACGCTGGCGCAGGGGGTGCCTGGAGCCGGACAATCCGCGTCAGAATCTTGGAGAATCGTTCGGGATTCTCATCCCTGCGGCGAGGCTCATCGCGTCGCAGCCGCGCGCCGTGTCTCCGCGATGGCAGGGCCTGCATTATCTGCGCGACATGTTCAGCGGTCAGGCAAAGCTCTCACCGTCGAACAATGACCGCTATCCTAAAGCTCCATTGGACGTCCGTAGAGAGAAGCCTCTCGTCACGCATCAATTGACGTCATCACTGACTTGGCAACAGCTTCCTGAAGAGACACAAAACTGCTCATTCTAAGGCGTGCCATCAGCTCCGGACATCCATGTTGCCCGAACGAGCCACGAGAGGAATGTCCGGTTTTTGTCCTCGCCGTCGGAAAGCGGACCGACGCAAATCCACCCAAACCAGTCCTTCACGTTGGTCGGGGCGCGTGGCATTCTCACCGTTTGCGGGCGACTTAAAGAGGCGGCATCCTGGGGCGCGTCGCCCGTCCAGATGCGAGGTCCCCACGGTGAAGTCCCCTCATTCCACCATTCCCAAAACCATGCTGGCAACCTACGACGCCGTTGCTGCGCTGACGGACACGTTCTGCTGCGACAAACTAAACGATGAGTACCGCGACCTCGCCCGGGCGATGACCGCGGCCCTCTGCCGTAAACGTCCAAGTCCCCTGGCCTCAGGCCAGCCGCGCACGTGGGCCTGCAGCATCATCTACGTACTGGGACAGATCAACTTCCTGTCCGACAAGGCGACCCAGCCTTACATGGCTATGGCCGACGTCTGCGCCGCATTCAGCGTCGGTCAGAGCACGGCGAGCGCCAAGGCTCGGGTTATTTCGGACGCACTGCATGCGCACCGCATGGACCCGGCCTGGATGCTGCCGAGCCTGGTTGACCAGAACCCGCTGGTTTGGATGGCGGAGGTCAACGGCGTGCTGGTCGACTTACGCGACATGCCGCGCGAGCTACAGGTGATTGCCTACGAGAAGGGTATGATTCCTTACGTCCCGGCAGACAAGGAGTAGGGCGTTGCGGCGTCTCGCCTTTGTCACGATGCGATCCTTTTCCTCGGTTAACTCAGGCGACCAAGGTGACGCGTCTTCTATCGTTGCAATGTGTCCGTCTGGCGATTCGGAGCACTGCGCTGACTGTCCAGAGATTGAACCCCCACAGAGTCCTCAATGTGCTATTCTGCAAAAAATGGACCGTGGATAGACCCCTGTAGGAATAACACCGATTTAGTGGATTATGATTGGTGCCACGATCCAGAAACAGCTCAGCTCACCCTCCTCGCGCGATCCGCAACCGCCGAAGCCAGAGCCCGCTATCATCATATGCAAGAAGTTATGAAACAAGACGTTCCCGACGCTTCGGATACGGATGCGATGAATAACCAAATCATCGTCAAATTGCGGGGCGAATACCTCAGCCTAGCGGGCCGCATGGTCATCTACTCTCAAAGATATGGGTCAGACCATCTGGCGGTTATCGCTCTGCGCACGCAAATGCGTGAACTGCAAATTCGCACGCAATAATG
>PLUZ01000083.1:0-4309 GCA_003162995.1 Methylocapsa sp.
ACGGGGCGTGAGCAATTGCTTATCGGGAGTGTCTATTTTGGTTTTGCTTTGCACCGCTTTCGCCGAGTCATTTTCAGCGGCTGAGGCTGCCTGTGTGTACCGAAAACTAAATCCGATCGTATTGGTGATGAAGTCCGCCGAGGACGGCGTGTGATTTCACGTCTAGGATTCGCCTGGGCGTGATCTTTCCTGCGGATCTTCGCCTCACCGGCGGCGATTTCGTGTCGATCGACCATGCGGCATTGACCGGTGAATCGCAGCCGATCACGAAAAAGACCGGCGACGAGGCCTATTCGGGCAGTCTCGTCAAGCCAGGTGAGATGGAAGGGGGCGCTTGCCTCGGTGCGGGCGCGCTTCGTGCCTGGCACCCATCTCATCCGCTATGGTGAGGGCGATTGGAACGATTCGCTGCAGCTCGTCGATCCCCGGATGCGGGACTGGATGCTAAGCAGCTGGACGGTCGCGATGCCGCTTTTGCCGACCATTATGCCGCAAGTGCCGATTGGTGGCGGGTCAAATCCGCTGACATTGGCGTCGAAGGGGGGCTGGCGGCCTTGCAATCGGGCTCAGACCTTGGATACCGAAACAACCGCTGAAGTATTATTGATGCGCCTATGAATCTCATCTCTTGACCCGAACCTCCCCATGTGAGCGAAGATCTTGATCGGAACAACCCGATGACCGCCCACCAGATCAGTTTGAGGATGTCTGCGATAGGCGCGAGCATCGCCCGATTCGCGGCTATACGCCAGCGAGTTGACGGTAGCGACAGGTGCAGTCGCACAGTCGGCTTCAACGGTTCTCCAGCCGGTTGTAATCGAGCAGCCCGCGATCGGCCTGACTTATCCCTGCTTCCGCCGCTTACAGAAGATCGCTAAACTCCCAGAATTTCGGATCCGTTCGACGGACCGCAAAGCGATCGCTCAGGTATCCGTAGTCGACCTCGGATTTCAGGGAAGAGACCGCTTGGACGAATTCCGGCAATTCGCTTTGCTCGAGCCGGAAAAACGCATTTGGATATGCGCCGATCAGACCCGGAACTACAGTGAGCGCGTTGTCTTCTGGCGCGAGTTCGTTCTGCTCCAGCAATAAATGTGTGACGTTGCGGTGGCCAGTGTCCTTCACCAAGGTAAAATAACGCACGATGCCCTGCGAATCGCGGATAATTAAATAGCTGAGTTCCGGAAGCAGTCCGAGACGTTCGCCGCGCAAGGCGGCCAGACGTTCAAGTTGCTCGCGTAGATCAGCGTCCGTCACATTGATGAGCGATAGGCGTCTGTCGAGCACGGGCTCCAAACGCTTCCCGAGCTTCGCGAAGAGCTCTTTTTGCGGATCGATGCCGCGGTACGGGATCGCGCTTTCAACCGCCGGATCGACGACCAGCGCCCTCATGTGATCGAGAGACTCCTTCGTGGCGTCTCGATACCATCGTGAAAGCGCGTCGGCGCGGGCATCGCTGGGCAGGAAGCTAATGAAATTGGCCTCCCCCTCCATGCGAAGAAAATCCATGTAGAGCCGGCTATTGAGATTGTGCGTGATATTGCCGTAAACGTCGTAGCCAGCGACCAGAAGGTAATAAATGCGCTCCAACAGGGAATAGTCCACCAGCCAGGCGGTTTTCGGAGGCTCTCCCACAAGTCCCTGAACGACCGTTGCGCTGTCGAAATGCCGCATAACCGTCAAGGCGGCATTCGGATTTGCGCCGTCGCCGTCCCAGATCATATCGAGCCGGGCGCCGCCATGGGAAGCGGCGAAGGCGCGCAAACTCGTCGCTCGCTCCGCCTGAAACCGCCGTTGCCGCGCAGCGTAAGCATTCCAGGCCGCCGGCATCGCCATGCTGTTGCTGCCTTCCGCCGCCGGTAGGGACATGTCCTCCAACGCCCGCCGCGCGACATCGTCGGGCTTCCTCAGGACGCCCGCGTCCGGAGCGAGAAAAANNAAACACCCAGAACCGATCGTCGATAACGTTCAGCGCGACCTGCCCTCGACACACCGGCCCCTTGATGAAGGTCATGACGAAATACAGCGCGTCGTCGAACAGGAAGCGATAACGCGATTCCACTGGAATGGCGCGAAACGTCGACAAACCGTTCGAGGCCTCTCGCGGCTCGTAGGACGGCTCTCCGTCGACGACGTAATCGGGAGAAAGGAATAACGCCCGGTATCGATCCATCCGCGCCATATCCAGCCGATAAGGCATGTGCGTCTTCGCGACGATCGGCTCAAGATCGCGCTGCAGTCGGTAATAGACCCGTTCGACGTTTGGGGCGTCGAAGGGCCGCCGCGTCGCGATGATGGAGATGGGTTGTCGCGGCGGTGTTGCGCTGCGCACGAGACGAAAAGCAGGCCCCTCGACAGCGTCGTTCAGATAAAGATGTGCAAGAAAGAGATGCTCGTACAAATAGCGGCTCATCAGCCGTTCCTTGAGCGAATCTCCGTTCAGGAAGCGCTCCCATGCGGCGATTTCGGCTTCCTCGCGCGCGGAAAGCTGCGTGGGCCCGTCGTCCGGCGCGCCCTGCTCGATCCATCGGATGATCTGCTCTTGATCCGCTCGATCGATGCCAGCAAGCCGAAAGGCATCCCAGCGAGTGGATTGGTTTTTTCATAAAGATCGAAAATCTCGATCTTTGGGCAACTCTGCTTACGATCCAGGCCAAAATCGAGAACATCCGGCGCGAGACCGGCCGTGGGCTGGGGGTGAGCCTGTTTTAATGAGAGGACGCGATAGATGAGACTGGAGGATCGATTTTGCTCGGGCGTATTCCTGTACTCGTTCAATACCGGAGAAAAGCCTCTCTTCCGCCATTCGGACGCCTTCTGCGCGTCGACGAACAAACGCGTTGGCGGCGCCTCGACGAGTCTCGAGCCGTTATAAACCCGATCGGAGCTGACACCCCGTGCGATTCCCTCCCAGCTTCCGAGTTTGAGCTGACAAGGCGCATCATAACACGCGTGGCAAACGACGCAGCGGTTTTCGAGAATTGGCTTAATCTGCTTGCGGTAGCTCACCGGCCCCGTGGATCCTGTTGGCCTGTCGTAACGCGTCGGATCGGCCTCGCCGTGCTCGCTCCAATATCGCAAGGCGGAAATTCCGATGGCGAGAGCCCCGACTAGGAGCAAAAATGACAAAACAAAGCGAAAGTAACGGACGTGTTCCGACATGGGCTTTTCCGAGTGTTGGGTCGATCCTCGCGCCCTTCGTTGAAGCTGTAAAACTCTGGTCTACGTGTCCTTAAGTACAACACGCTAGATTTGTGACGCGACGACTGGCGGCCATTATCTAGCATTTTTTGGGTAGACGTTTTGCTCGTCCGTAGCCTCTTGCGCCGCCCGATAGGCTAGCTCCTGCCACGCCAGCTATTCGCACAGCTTGCCAAGAATGGCGGGTAGAGGCAAGGCAATCTCGAGCGCCGGTTTTCGGCGTCCTGTCGAGATTCCGGTCATGCTCGCCGTCGTCGAAATCGCGTGCCGGTCACGCGGGTCGCATGAGCACGCCCAAGTCGCTCAAGGCGTATGGGACGGTCGCCTGCACTGGCGATTGTTCTTGGAGTCAGAAAGAGGACGGGATCACCAATACTGGCCATGATAAGCCGTCGTTTATCATACAGGCCGCGTGGTGTGTCGGTTCCCGTTCCGCGTCTCCCACTCTCGTATGCACTTTTGCACCGCGCCGGCACCGTCCGGCAATATTGCCTGGAAAGGCCAACTCCGATTAACGAAGCGGTACAGTGAACGTTCCGCCAAGGGCAAGCCGATACAGGTTGTGGTCACGTCTGTGAATTGCTCGACTTCCTGCGTATCAAAGACTGAACAACGTCGTGCATCAGTCTCGCTTTTTACCCTGCTTGCTGGCCAATATGGTTGCGTCACCACGTCAAAATAGACGGCTGGAAGGCCGGCTTGAGATCATTCGATGGTTTCTAAGAATCGCGACTCGCTCCTCGAGGGGCGACATCGCTGCGAAGTTTTTGAATGCGGTTCTGGCGCAGCCTGCGTAAACAAGAAGGCTTAAATCGCCACCGCTATCTTTTTCCTATTTGTAATGACCTGCAAATATCCGGCGGCGGGATCGCAATCATCGGACAGGCGTGCGCACGTTCATTGCAAATGAGACCGGGCAATAAAACGACCGGTTTTATGACGCTTGGCGTCACACAGGCAGCCCCGCGGCGAGCCAAGCGTACCGTTAACTCCATGAGTTGGGGCGTAGCCCGGTCGGGGCAAATTTCGCCGAGAACCGTGAAGGCCATGGAAAGGTGGGGAAAGCAACGCTGGCAAACCATCAAGCGCGGGTTTTTCACTACGACGG
>PLUZ01000083.1:4477-6444 GCA_003162995.1 Methylocapsa sp.
TCATGAAACGGTCTTGGTTAAGGTTTCCTATTCCCCTTCACCCCAGACTTTTTGCCGCTCTCTCTCATTGAGATTCGCATAGGGCTTTTGGAGGCGTCCGACTGGCTTTGAGGAAATGGTCCTCTATGATAGGTTTAGAGGTATGGCGCATTCACCTGGCCAGGGATAGATACGCCGCATATATGAGACATATATAAGATTGTCGGATGTACCCTTTTGTAGTCGTTTAACTTAGTCGGCTAAGAGGAGATGGTATTCCAATGGCGTACCAAACAATCAATCCGTATACGGATAAGCTGGTCCAAACTTTTAAAGAGCACACGGACGCAGAACTGGAGGAGATCCTTGCCAAGGCTGAAGAGACATACGAGAACGACTGGAGTCTGAGATCTCTTCCCGAGCGCAAAGCGATTGTTAAGAGGGCGGCCTCGATTCTGCGTGAAAAACTCGACGAGTTTGCAGAGCCCATTACGATTGAAATGGGTAAATTGTTCCGGGAAGCCCAGGGCGAGGTCGAACTGAGCGCGGATATCTTGGACTATTATGCCGATAACGCGGAGAAGTTTCTGGCACCCGAGAAGCTAGACGTGGATGAGGGCGAGGCGTTTATCGAAAACACACCACTGGGTGTGCTCTTCTGCATTGAGCCCTGGAACTTCCCCTATTATCAATTGGCGCGTGTCGCTGGGCCGAACCTCATGGCGGGCAATACACTGGTTGTGAAACATGCCCCGAATGTGCCGCAGTGCGCTCTGGCGTTTGAAAAGCTTTTTCAAGATGCTGGTGCGCCGGTGGGTGTCTATACAAATGTTTTTATCTCGAACGAGCAATCTGCTGCCGCGATCGCGGATAAACGGATCAAAGGCGTTGCCCTGACAGGTAGTGAGAGAGCTGGCGAGGCCGTTGCTTCCGAAGCTGGTAAGGCTCTCAAAAAGAGCACGATGGAACTCGGTGGTAGCGATGCCTTTATCGTGCTGGACGATGCGGACATGGACACGGCCGTCAAGTGGGGCGTGTGGGGGCGCATAAACAACACGGGACAATGTTGTGTCGCCGCTAAACGGTTCATCCTTCATGAGAAGATAGCTGACACGTTTCTTGAGCGCTTTCAGAAGGAGCTGAAGAATTTGGTTCCTGGCGATCCGAAGGATCCGAAGACGACGCTTGGGCCGTTGTGCACGAAAGGGGCGCTCGATCTTGTCCAAAAACAGATCGACGAAGCAATTCATGGAGGCGCGAAGGTGCTTTTGGGGGGGAAACGGCTAGACCGGCCGGGTTACTTTCTGGAGCCGACAATTTTGACCGACATAAAACCGGAAAACCCAGCCTACTATCAGGAGTTCTTCGCTCCGGTAGCACTTATCTTCCATGTCAAGGACGAGAATGAGGCGATCAAGCTGGCGAACGATTCTCCCTATGGGCTTGGCGGATCGGTGATCACGAAGGATACCGAGCGCGGCAAGCGAGTTGCGCGCCAGATCGAAACGGGTATGGTCTTTATCAACAAAGCAACCTGGACCGCGCCTGATCTGCCATTCGGTGGCGTGAAGAACTCAGGCTATGGCCGCGAACTTTCGTCACTTGGCATTGGCGAATTTGTAAATAAAAAGCTAATACGAGTAGCGTGATAAACTTCTACTGGAAGATTTTTGCTTTGCATTTGCGAAATTGACTTCCTATGGCGTCAACTCGAGTAGCCACATCGCCTGTCGACGAATCTTTCGACTGGATTTTTGACAAATGAGATCCTTCGGCAGGAATGGACTGCCGAGACTGACGTTGCGTGACGCTTCTCACTTTGACGGCCTCTGCGCGGTCCGACCGCAGGGTTTCGTCGTGCAATGGCCTTCCACCTGAAAAGTGATCCTCCCTGAAGTATGGCTTTTGTAGCCGAAGGAGGATTGGAAATGGCCAGGAGAAAGCATAAACCCGAGGAAATCGTCGCCAAGTTGCGGCAAGTTGACGTT
>PLUZ01000335.1 GCA_003162995.1 Methylocapsa sp.
CGCAATCGCCACTCCAGCCATCACCGCCCAGGCAAATTGATAGTTCATTTGCCCCAGGCTGCGGTCGAGATTGAAATAGAAACCATCGGTAGTGATCTGGTAAGGCAAATTATTGCTCATGGTCCAATTGACCGACTGCTTGGTCTGCGCCCAGGTGACGCCGGCGCCAACCCCAACATAGGGAGTGAAGCCGCCCCATGACCCGATATCGACATAACCATTGGCCAGCAAATCCCAACGGTGAATTTCGGTATTAAAATGGCTGGTGCAGGTATCTTGAGCGGAGACAACCACTTGCCCAGAGGGGAGGGTCGTCAGGCCGGTCGTGCAAGTTATCGACGGGCCGTTCCACCCGGCCTGGACCGTCGAGCGATAATCGAGCACAAGGTCCGTCCGGAACCAATTGTTGACCTTGTACCCCATTCCGGCTCCGGCACTGAAAGTGTTAAGCACGGACGACGACGGATCAAACGCAAAAGCAGGTGATATTGACGGATCAACTGTATAATTGGACGATAGTTTTGGAAAAGTTTCCGCGGCATAGGCAAGATCGCCGCGAACATACCAACCGCTGGCAAATTCAACCTTGTCTTGATGCGGCGCCGGGATGAAATTGGGGGAAGGCCCGCCATAGTCGTAGTCGGCGCCGGTGGCGCGCTCCGCAAGAGTGAGAACACCTGCCATTGCCGCCGCCCCTACAATGCCGCGTGCGAAAACTTTTGAACGCATGGGTTTCATCCTTTCGAAACGCCCGGGAGCCGCGACCGGGAGCCAATGCGTGGTAAGACTGAAACCAATTTCTTAAACGCACCTTAACCATGATGATTTGGCGGACATCGCGGTCAGCTTGACACAAGGCGCAAAATGCACCAGGCCCGCCACCAATTCGGAAGATCACCATACGCGCACTTGCATGGCCCGGCGTCGCCACTATAGTCGCGGGTTTCTTAAACCCCCGCGAGTTCTCAATGGCTGGTGAAATAAAGGACGTCAAAAAAGTCGTACTCGCCTATTCGGGCGGCCTCGACACATCGATCATCCTCAAATGGCTGCAGACAAATTATGGTTGCGAGGTGGTGACCTTCACCGCCGATCTCGGCCAAGGCGAGGAACTTGAACCGGCTCGGCAAAAGGCACTTCTACTCGGCATAAAACCGGAGCATATTTTCATCGAGGATTTGCGCGAGGAATTCGTCCGCGACTATGTCTTTCCGATGTTTCGCGCCAATGCCCAATATGAGGGGCTCTATCTCCTCGGTACCTCGATCGCGCGGCCGTTGATCGCGAAGAAGCAGATCGAGATTGCCCGCCGGACCGGCGCCGACGCGGTAGCGCATGGCGCGACCGGCAAAGGCAACGATCAGGTGCGCTTCGAACTTTCCTATTATGCGCTGGAGCCCGACATCAAGGTCATCGCGCCCTGGCGGGAGTGGGCGTTAACCTCGCGCAGCGCTCTCATTGCTTTCGCCGAGCAAAACCAGATTCCGATCGCCAAGGACAAACGCGGCGAAGCGCCGTTTTCCGTCGATGCCAATCTTCTTCACGTATCTTCGGAAGGCAAGGTGCTGGAAGACCCCGCACAAGAGGTGCCGGATTATGTCTATTCCCGCACGCTCAATCCGGAGGATGCGCCGAACGAGCCCGAATACGTCGAAATCGATTTTGCGCGCGGCGATGCGACCGCCGTCAATGGCACGCCATTGTCGCCAGCGGCTTTGCTCGCGCATTTGAATGGACTTGGCCGCGCGCATGGGATCGGGCGTCTTGATCTCGTCGAAAACCGATTCGTCGGCATGAAATCACGCGGCATGTATGAGACGCCCGGCGGCACGATCCTTTATTACGCGCATCGCGGGATTGAGCAGATCACGCTCGATCGCGGTGCCGCGCATCTCAAGGACGAGCTGATGCCGAAATATGCCGAGCTCATCTACAATGGATTTTGGTTTTCGCCGGAGCGCGAAATGCTGCAGGCCCTCATCGACCGCAGCCAGGAGTTCGTCACCGGCCGGGTGCGTCTGAAACTTTTCAAGGGCTCGGCCTTCGTCGTTGGCCGTTCGAGCGCTTACTCCCTGTATGATCAGGATCTCGTGACCTTCGAGGAAGGCGCGAGCGCTTATGACCATCGCGACGCAGCGGGCTTCATCAAGCTCAACGCCCTGCGGCTGCGCACGCTCGCCAAACGCGCCCGCAAGACCGGCGGCTGAGTGATGCGCCGGAATTGGCGCATTATTTTGATCAAGCTTAATTGATTTTTTGCAAAACTACCCAAAGTCTAAACAGCGTGCCTAAGACGGGAACACTTAAGGAGAAGCAAATGCGCCGGGTGATGTCCATTGCAGCCGCGGCTGCGATTATTGCTGGCGGTACGGCGATAGGCGGAAGTGCGCAAGCTGGAACTGTTCCGGATGCCAGCCTGGGCATGGTGACAAACACGGCTCTGCCATTGGAAGAAATTCAGTTTTTTTGGGGCGGCTACAATTACTGCTGGTATGGCAACGCCTGGAATGGACCTGGCTACTATTGGTGTGGCTACCCATGGCGTTACGGCTACGGCTGGGGCGGCGGCTATGGGTGGAACGGCTGGCGNNGTGGCGTGGTGGCGCCTGGCACGGCGGCGGTGGCCATTGGCATGGCGGCGGTGGCTGGCATGGCGGAGGCGGAGGACATCACCACTAATGCCGTTGGAGCAGTGCCAGCGGAACATCACCGGCTGCAAGCGAAAAACGTGTTCCCCGACAATGATCACGAAAAGAAGAATTATACGGAATCGTTGAAAGTTTGACTCACGGGGTTGTCCCCGGTTCGGTGGGGGTGCGAGAAACAGAGCAAACAGCTTCCCAAAATGTTTGCCATGGCTGCACGCATCCCGCATTTCTCATACTTTGACGCGGCGGTCGCGTTAGTCCGGCCGGAGCCGTCATTCTGTGCTTGCCAGGCGAGGAAGAGTCCATGCATCCCGAGGTCCAGGCGTTCTTCGACAAGCCCACGAATACGGTGAGCTATGTGGTGAAAGATCCGCAATCGAACATTTGCGCGATCATTGATCCGGTTCTCGAATACGCTCCGGAATCTGGACACACTTCGACGGTTTCCGCGCAAGCGATTGAAGTTTTTATCCAGAGCGGCGACTTACGCGCCGATTGGATATTGGAGACGCATGCGCATGCGGATCATCTTTCGGCCGCTCCCTATTTGAAGGAACGGCTCGGCAGCAAGATTGGTATTGGCGCCAACATCACAATCGTACAGAATGTTTTCGGCAAGGTCTTCAACGCCGGCTCCGAATTCCAACGTGACGGCAGCCAGTTCGACGCTTTATTCGACGACGGCGCCGCGATTGAGATCGGCGCTCTGTGCGGCTGCGCAATCCATACGCCCGGGCATACGCCCGATAGCATGACCTATGTTTTCGGTGACGCGGCCTTCGTCGGCGACACTTTGTTCATGCCGGACTACGGCACGGCGCGCTGCGATTTTCCCGGCGGTGACTCGCGTCAGCTCTATCGGTCGATCCAGAAGATCTTCGCCTTGCCGCCGCAAACACGGCTCTTCCTGTGCCATGATTATTTGCCGCCCGGCCGCACGGAATATCGGTGGGAGACCACGATCGCCGGGCAGCGAGCGCATAACATTCAGATCAATGATGGCGTCACAGAGGATCAGTTCGTCGAGATACGGAAGCGGCGCGACGCCACGCTTGAAATGCCGAGACTTATTATTCCGTCCGTGCAAGTCAACATGCGGGCCGGGCAGCTGCCTCCCGCGGAAGACAATGGCGTCACTTATCTCAAGGTTCCGGTGAACCTGCTTTGACGCCGATATGCGCCGGAAGCCATTGGGTGTGTTTTGGCCGGTTTCATCCTCTAATCGCGGCGCCATTCGGCTGGTGTCCGGCCCAGGGCGCGTTGGGCCTCAAGACCTGCCCGGCAGAACTCCCCCGGAGAAGCCGATGCAGGCGCGTTCAAAATCCCTATTAGTGCCAGCATTAACAGAAGCTTGCGATGTATCTTGCCGGAGCCATGGCGGGTCTGATCCGGGAAACCCTGAGTTTATTACACAGGCACTTGATTAGTGAAACTACCATAAATATAGACTAGCGCCCTCACCTCACTAAGGGCCTTCGTTTGCCTCGCGGCGAAGGCGACATGCAGGATCCATGGTCAAAATCACTTATAT
>PLUZ01000226.1 GCA_003162995.1 Methylocapsa sp.
ATCGTCTGAACCGCGATCTCTCTGGCCGCTTCGGATCAGTAGCATATTCGAGGGAAGAGATGGTGGCTGAATTTTCCAGCCTCACGATAGGCACCGAGCTCAATCTGCCCACAGATATTCCCAACCATGCAAGCTATATCGGGTCGTGGATCAAAAGTCTTAGGAACGACAAGCGTGAGATCTTTCGCGCTGCCGCCGCCGCTCAAAAATGCGCTGATTATTGTCTCGGCTTTCATCCGGATTATGCCGCTTCCGTGACGCACGCCACGGACAACGACTCACAAGATGACGAGCGCAGCCTCGCTGCTTGATGGCGACTCCGCTGTTCGTCTAACGTGACGCACGCGATCCCATCCTCTCTACCCCGCAGCCTGCGTGATCCGGCATCTCGCTCCGCCACTCACCGCTTCAATACGAGTCCATACATCACCCGCTCAGAAGAGAATGCTTCGCCATGTCTCTCATCGACCAATACTCACCCATTCTCCGCTATTTCAGCCCAAGCGCCCACGCCCTCGTAACCCTCGCCCCGGAGAGCGTCACCCTGATCCAAAGCGTTTTTTTGGCTTAGTCATGGGCCGTATCAATAAATTCCGAAACCGCAAGCAAAAGAAGGCTCATTTCCGGCCTCTGCGCGGCGACGCCTCGGGGAAGCCGTAAATCTGAAATCAATTAGGAAATTGCACGAGCTGTCCCTCAGTCATCAAACAGATGGCGATGGCGACTGGGCTGCGAACGCAGATATTGTTTTGGAGCTTTCACGGTCGCGCCGAGATGCGCGGCAGCATGCCAGGGCCAGCGCGGATCGTAGAGTATGGTTCGCGCGAGAGCGACAAAATCGGCGTCGCCAGTTCCAATAACCGCCTCAGCCTGATCATAGCCTGTGATGAGACCGACCGCGACGGTCGGCAAGTTCGTTGCAGCCTTGACGGCGCGAGCGAGCGGGACCTGATAGCTCGGCCCGACCGGGATCTTCTGTGCCGGCGTCATACCCCCGCTCGAGACATGTATGGCGCTACAGCCTCGCGCCGCGAGCGCTTTCGCAAAGGCGATGGTTTGCTCGAGATCCCAACCTCCTTCGGCCCAGTCGGTCCCCGATACGCGCATGCTGACCGGCCGCTCGACCGGAAAGACCGTGTGGACGGCATCGAATACTTCGAGGGGAAAGCGCATTCGGTTTTCGAGGCTGCCGCCGTAGTCGTCTTCGCGCCGGTTGGCCAAGGGCGAGAGAAACTGATGCAGCAGATAACCGTGCGCGCCATGGAGCTGGATCGCATCGAACCCGAGCCTGGCGGATCGCCTTGCCGCCTCCACGAAAGCGTCACGAACGGCGGCGAGCCCGCCGTGATCGAGGGCGACCGGAGGATTCTCGCCTTCTGCGAAGGGGATGGCCGAGGGCGCCACCGTCTGCCAGCCGCGATCCTCGCCAGGCCGGATCTGCCCACTGCCCTTCCACGGTGTGTGCGTCGATGCCTTGCGCCCCGCATGCGCGAGCTGGATGGCGATCGGCATGTCTGAATACCGCCGCACGGTTTCGACCACCCTCCCCAGCGCGTTTTCGGTTTCGGCAGACCAAAGCCCGAGATCGTCGGGGCTGATTCTTCCTTCCGGCAACACTGCGGTCGCCTCGATGATCAGGAGCCCCGCTCCGGAAAGCGCGAGATTGCCGAGATGGATAAGGTGCCAATCCGTCGCGCGTCCGTCGTCGGCAGAGTATTGACACATGGGCGCGATGACGATGCGATTACGCAACTCCAGCGAGCCCAGTCGATATGGAGTGAACAACGCGCTCATTGCCTGCCCTCTGTCGATCGTGAAGCCGATTGGCGCTGCGGACATCGCCCGGCAACCCTTTGTTGATGACGCACGATGGCCGATGATCAAGCCTTTGGCAACGTCATGGTAAGGTGGTCGGATATTTGGGAAGATCCAACCGATTTAATCCTTCCGGAAACGTCGCCGACGGCCTGGTCGGCTGGAAGGCTCTGGTCTAGCGCGATCGCGCTGGTTATCACCGTCATATTTGCGGCAAGCGCAGTGGCGACGAGTTTNNGCCTCGACTCCGGCTAGGTCTGGGCCAATTCCACTTCAGAATGCTTGGTCTCGATGAGCTCCCGTCGCTCCGATCACTTGGCGTTCAGCCCGGCCTGCGCCTGCAATTTCTCCGCATCCTCCTTGCGCTCACTGTATCGATTTGTAAGGTAGGAAGAAGCGTGGCGCGTAAGCAGCGTGAACTTCATCAACTCCTCGACCACATCGACAAGGCGATCGTAATAGGAGGAGGGCTTCATCCTGCCGTCGTCGTCGAATTGCTCGTAGGCCTTGGCAACGGACGACTGGTTTGGGATCGTGATCATGCGCATCCAGCGGCCCAGGACGCGCATCTGAGTCACTGCGTTGAAAGACTGTGAGCCGCCGCTGACCTGCATCACCGCAAGCGTTTTGCCCTGGGTCGGCCGAACCGCGCCAATTGAGAGCGGTATCCAATCGATTTGCGCCTTCAAGATGCCCGTCATGGCTCCGTGGCGTTCGGGACTGCACCACACCTGCCCTTCGGACCAGGCTGATAGTTCACGCAATTCCTGGACCTTGGGATGACCGACAGGCGCATCGTCTGGCAAAGGCAGGCCGCTCGGGTTGAAGATACGCGTTTCCGCCCCGAAGGCTTCAAGCAGCCGAGCGGCTTCGAGCGTAAGAAAGCGACTGAACGATCTTTCGCGAAGCGACCCATAGAGCAACAAGATGCGCGGCCGGTGCGTCGCCGGATGCGGCCGCAACGCAGCGTGGTCAAGGCGCTCAAAAGCGGACGGAAGCAGGTTAGGGAGGTCTGTCAGATCAGGCAACGCGGCTCCCCACCTGGTCTATAACGACCGCGCCGTCTTCCTTGACGAAGGGGCCAATGTAAGTGCTTGGCAGGATTTCGAGGACCCTCTTCGAAGGCCGGCAGAGGCGTACTCCGAGCGGCGTTTCGACGATTGGCCGATTGATCAGGATCGGATGCGCCACCATTAAATCTATCAGCGCGTCGCCGGACCATTTTTCGTCCGCGTGCCCTAGCTCCGTGTAAGGCGTATCCGTTTCGCGCAGCAGGTGTCGCACCGAGAGCCCCCTCGCTTGGATAAGCTCGATCAGGTGCGCACGCCGGACACCTGATCCAATATCGCCCCCGAATTTGAGGCGGTCTCAAATGACATTATATTTGGCAACTGACAACCAACCCAACACCTTCAGAAAGGAAAGAATAACACAAGCCACGGCTGCCGGCGTTTTGCAAATGGTGGGAGGCGCGGCCGCTGCGCTAGGCCGTGGCCATCCCGGCTTCCGGCCGCCATCGCATACAGGCGA
>PLUZ01000388.1 GCA_003162995.1 Methylocapsa sp.
GTTCAAACAAACCGAGCCACCTCTCACTGGTGACTCCTGTTCAGCGTTTTAGTTAATTCCGTCCCGTTTCACTTAAACTTCCGCAAAGGACGCACCAATTCGATTTGGGCAACGCGGTTGCTTACGTGCAAGCCGCGAGATCTTCGCTCAACGTGGCACGCATCATTGCGTCGGCGTTGGGCAAACATTTTCAACTCAAATACGGCGGAGACTTCCTAGCCGATAAATGCCAGGAACTTACATTTTGCCTCCGAGGATCCCGCACAATATGGCTTAGCCGATCTTTGTCCCGGCGGTCCGCGCAGCCGATTGAACGGCAAAGCGAAGTGCGATTTCGCCCGCCGACATTCGCTGGCGGCGGCCGCCAGAAAG
This sequence comes from Methylocapsa sp., assembly GCA_003162995.1. Taxonomy (GTDB): domain Bacteria; phylum Pseudomonadota; class Alphaproteobacteria; order Rhizobiales; family Beijerinckiaceae; genus Methylocapsa. The sequence goes on from PLUZ01000388.1 coordinate 373, forward strand.
TTTACCGAAAGGCGCGCCAAGCGCGCCTTCAATGGAGCCAAGCATGCCGCCAGCCGAAGGTTCGGACGCACCAACCTCTTTGATCGCGCAGCCACCAGAGGCTCCACCATCCTACGCGCCACAAGCGGCGGGTGCACACGGATTATCCAGCAGGGCCGTCGAGGACCTTTCATGAAAACTCCTTCCGCCGTGCGACGGCGTTAACAGGAGTCATCAGCCCCAAGGGCAGTTAAAAGGCGAACTCCATCGCCTATGCTGTGGAACCAGAATGAGGATGTCCATCAAAGATGTCAACACACTTCGTGCGCACAGGCATTAAGGCGCCATCTGAGGCAGCACAGTCACTAAACGACCTATGTTAAATTTCTTGGGCAGATTTCTTGACTTCCTATACCAGTTGGTGAATTCTTACCAACACGAAGGGGATGGAGCTCCCCAAAATCGCCGGAACGGCTAATGGCTCCTACTGTGTCACGTGCGCGGTAGGGGCCTTTTTTGTTGCCCACGCTTAGGTGAAGATTGGCTTGGTGATGAAGGTCCAGGTGACGCGCTAGTGCATGATCCGTAAAATTGGAATCGGAGCAAGCTCTAACGCTTTTGTCGTCGCGCGATCTTTGATCTTCTCGCGAAACCAGTTTGTGGTTTGCGGATCGTGCCCTGGAGGAGGGCAAAGCGATGCACGTTCCTAAAAATGCAATGCTGCTGCGCATCTTCGTCGGCGAGGATCAACGCTACCACACCCACCCGCTTTATGAGTCAATCGTATTGAAGGCCCGCGAGCTGCATCTTGCAGGCGCAACCGTCCTTCGCGGACCTATGGGGTTTGGGCACTCGAGCAAACTTCACACCACAAAGATTTTGAATATTTCCGAAGACCTTCCAATTGTCATAGAAATTGTCGATAGCGAACAGAAGATCGATACATTCCTCCCTGTACTGGATGAGATGATTGGGAGCGGCCTTGTAACTCTCGAAAAAGTCCAAGTTCTTGCTTACGGCGAGACAAGAATCGAGGATACTCGCGTCTGATTGCGGCATCGGGCAAGTTCCGCGGCGTGGCGTGAACGTCCGCGCGATATTGCAATCTTCAAGCAATTCCTTCCAGATGATGAGTTTCATTCATGCGTTGCACGCAAATGCGGCCATTAATGATGTCTATTTCGTTGATAGCGCACGGCGCTTGAGCGATCCGCCAATATGCTGAAAGAGATTGATCTAGAAGCTGCAAGAGCAGGGCTCGATTGACGCTGTCGTGCCCGACAAAGACGACGGTCTCTGTCTTAGAAGTGTGGCGCTCCAACACGAAGCGAAGGGCATTGGCAGTCCGAGCCACCAGGTCCTGAAGAGAATCACCTTCGGGGAATCGCACGAGATGAGGCGTCGTATGCCACGCGGCAAAGAGTTCTGGCCATGTGGCCCGAACCTCGTCAAAGGTCCACGACTGCCATTGGCCATAATCAAGATCATTCAGCGCTTCCAGAGGCTCGCTTGTAATACAACAAGCCTTGGCAATTTCCTGTCCCGTTGCGACGCAACGACCCATTGGGCTTGTATAGACCTTCGCAATGTTCCAGGTTTTGGCGATCCGGGCGGCGACCGCTTTTGCTTGTGCCCTACCAAGTTCCGTCAGAGGTAGCTCGGTACGGCCGCGGAATCGCTCGGGATTGATTCCTCCGACATGCCCATGCCGGGTCAGAATTATTTTCGTCATCTAGGCCTCTCGAATCGGTCGCAAGCAGACGCCGCCCGCCGTGCCGGTCATGCGTGGTCAACCACATTTGCTTGGCGGCTGACCCAAATGAAGATTGGCAGGGCCGCGAGTTCAGCGGTGACGCAGAAAGCAATCATGGCCGGCACTGAAAGATCATAGAGAAACCCGATCGTTGCGCTGCCGAGGAACCAGAATAAGCCATAACCGGCGGTAAACAGGCCAAAGGCAGAGGCGCGTCGTTCATTCGGTACCATCGGCGTAACCGCAGCTGGAATGATCGATTCATGCGCGCCCATGCCCAATCCCCAGATTGCGGCTCCAATTAGGGCCGTCCAAAAGCCTCCCAGGAATACGAGCGGCGCAAACGAGGCGGAGAGCAGGGTCAGGCCGATCAGGACCGAGAACCCGAACCGGTCGTATAAGCGTCCGAACAATAGTGACCCGCTGCCGCTAACAGCCATAGCCACGGCGTAGAAGATTGCAATCCACTGGCCGGGCACCGCGCCTGTCTGGCTGAAATGATAGGCGATGATGGGGTAATCGGCGAAGCCGGCGGCTACGAGCGCGGCACCCGCCAAGTAGATCCAATAGATCCGCGGCAGCCCGCTGCCCTGCACGTTCGGAGGAGTCGTTTCGAGATCCTGGGGGCGAGGGTAGAGCAAGCGCGCGATCAAAACGAAAGCGAGATTGATGAGGGCCGGGACAAGCAAGACGGCAAAGGCCGAATGATAGCTGCTGTGACGCGCTAGCACTGCCGCCACGACCAGCGGACCGAACATGGCCCCTGACTGGTCAAGTGCCTCATGGAGACCAAACACCCAACCCTGCCCCCCGAGCTGCTTTCCTGCGTGAGAGAGCATTACGTCGCGCGGCGGATTGCGGATCGCCTTGCCGACACGCTCGAGAACTATCAAAATAGCAGCGGCGGGCCAGCTATCGACCAGCGCGAGAGACGGAACGGCAGCCATCTGCACGATATAACCGAAGATGGTGATCAGCCAGAACCGCCCGGTCGTATCGGCGAGGCGCCCCGAGACCAATCGAAGGCCGTAACCCAGCAATTCGCCAAAGCCTGTAATGAGGCCGACGACCGTGCCGCTCGCCTGCAACGAGGCGAGAAATGGACCAAGAATGCTGCGTGATCCTTCATAGGCGAAATCGGCGAAGAAGCTCAAGATTCCGATCAAAAGGACGAACCTGAAAGCGGTCCGGCGCGTGCCAGTGTCCGTCTGAATAATATTTTGGCGCATGCCGTTCCTGTCTGACTCGCTTAAAGTTGCCCTAACATCGAATTACTCAAGCATGAATCAATCATGGGCCAAATTGGTGCCTTTTTGCCATAATGGAAATTCTCGCAGGATCTCCGCCGCCATGGTCCGCACAGCTCGCGCGGCATGATAAAGCGACAAGTGCCGCAATGCAGTGTCGTCTGACCCGCTGTCCCGAATAAGGCGCAGGCTATTGACAATCTCCAGACCTTCTATCACGTCGATCGGGTGCCTCAGTGCGCAGTCGACGAGAGGCTTTTCGGCCACGCACTCTCCCCTCCATCCAAGCGCGATGATCGCGCGCATTCGTACCTCGGAGAGTAAGTGTTGCAGCGCGTCGATCAGACAGTCGGCGTAGGTTTTTTCCTGCCAATCCCTCAGCGACGTATGGCAATGTGGGCAGATTGCGGCATCGATCGGGATGCGTGCGTAGCAGTTCTGGCAAAACGCCAACTCCCGCATCAACCACTCCTTACGCCTGGCTTCCGAAGCATCCAGACCAGCCGCAACTGACACTTTGACGCCGAGGCGTAATCCTTCCATATGCTCGACCTCAGTTCTTGTTGCCTCCAGTTGTGCCCTCCATCACCGCGGCAAAGCAGCCCATGACAAGGACCGCGAAGACCACGGCAGGTTCCGCTTCAAAAACAAAAGCGATCACGAAGGCCGAGCCAATCACACCTAAAATGAGGATAGGTAAAGTGTGGTAGGTAAGGGTGATCATCGCGAGTTTGTGCACAAAGGCTTTGGTTCCACGCAACATCACAGCTCCTCCCGGCCGGGCTCAAACAGACTGTGCAGTGGTGGAATCGGAGTTGGCTCAATGGCTTCGACTTTAACCGCGCACGACACACAGTAGGAGTCATCAGCCGAACGGCGGTCTCAGGGGAACTCCATCCCCATTGCTTCCATGGTAACCCGGAGAATGGGCTTGGCCAAGCGGAATGTTGTCCACGCGGGGCGCCTCGATGGACGCGCCTCGATCGCGACACCAGCACTGGTATTGACTCAGCGCACGTTGTTCCCAACCTAACGGAAATAATGGCGATGGAGTTCGCCCTTAGACGCCTTCGGACTGATGTCTCCTCCGAATGTTTACGCACGGTCGGAGGCGTTTCATGGTAAGCGTTTGACCATGACCG
>PLUZ01000425.1 GCA_003162995.1 Methylocapsa sp.
AGCCATGGCCACCCCAGCCGCCGCCATGCCAGCCGCCGCCGCCATGCCAGCCGCCGCCGCCCCAACGCGCCTCAGCAGGTCCGCTCGCTAACAGAGCCAAGCCTAGCGCGGCCGCCGCCATTAAAACACCCAAGCGTTTCATACCGATCTCCTATCCAATTTTGCCACCATGGCGACCATGCCTAAATGGCGAATGAACAATTTCTCTACAACGCCATTTATGGATCCCGTGACAACCGAGGGCGAAACACCACTTTGGTGAAATCGTTCCATTATTTTTATTGCGGGACGAGCTTGCCACAGGGCAAGACGGCTAGCATCAAGCGGATTTCTGGCCTTAACCGCACTGGATTGCTGCATGACAGAACCCCGTGCACGCCTATCCGTGGTTTTGCAAAAACATCTCGCGCCGGCGGATGCCGGATGATCAAGCTGGCGGGTTTTCACCGGCCTCTTGCTTTCCGCACGGCACTGGCCGCCCCGCCCCTGAACGCCACAGCGGGCTCGCTCGCGACGAGCGCCGCGCCGAGCACTGCCGAGGCCATCAATACGCCGGAACGTCTCGTCGTCATCTTCTTCCTTAGTTCCGGCTGCTGCACGAGCGCGAATGAACGATCTCGTTTCAAAGCCGTTTCTTATTCTGAAGCTGGCCGAGGGCGAAACACCCCTTTGGTGAAACTCGTTCCGTAAATTCTGCTTTAGGGGACGAGGTTGCAAGGGGCGCTGAGCTCGTGAAGCCCCGAGCGCACATAAGCGGCGGCAAACCTTTGGCTTGGCTTTTGGGAGGAAGCTTTGTCGAGGCAACACCGATGAGCAAATTGCTGAAGTCTTTTTTAGCAGGTTTGATCAAGACCGGATCTATCGAAATCGAGACAGCGAACGGATACAAATTCACCATAGGCGATGGCTCAGGAAGCAGGCTGGGCCTGCGTTTCAACGACATGAGCGCAGTTTTCCAGCTCATGGCCGACCCCGAACTTCAATTCGGCGAACTCTACATGGACGGCCGCATCGAAGTGACCAAAGGCACGCTCTTCGATGTGTTGATGCTGAGTGCCGCCAATCTGTGGCAGCCGGGAGGTTCACGCTGGTTGCGCCTGGTGGAAAGGGCGCGCAGTGCGCTGTGCCGGCTCACGCTCCCCAACGGACTGCTGCGGGCAAGGCGCAACGTCGCCCATCATTACGATTTCGACGCCGCTTTCTACAGAAAGTTCCTGGACTCTGGGCTACAATATTCCTGCGCTTATTTCGAGCGAGAGGGCCAAAATCTCGAAAACGCGCAGCTCGCCAAGAAACGCCATATCGCGGCGAAACTTTTGATCGAGCCTGGCCACAGTGTGCTCGATATCGGCTGCGGCTTTGGCGGGATGGCGAATTATCTGGCGCGGTTTTGCGGCGCGAGTGTAACCGGCGTCACGCTATCACAAACCCAGCTTGGCGTCGCTCGCTCTGGCGCCGTAGAATTCGGCCTCTCAGGGGCAACCGATTTCCGGTTTAGCGATTACCGTACCCTCGAAGGGCGCTTCGACCGCATCGTTTCGGTTGGCATGTTCGAACATGTCGGCCTTGCCCATTACGATATGTTTTTCTGGAAGGTCGCGCAATTGCTCGACGAGGATGGGATTGCTCTCATTCACACCATCGGCCGGGCGGATGGGCCGTGGCCCACCAATCCATGGGTCGCGAAACATATTTTTCCCGGCGGCTATATGCCCGCCCTCTCCGAAATCATGCCGTCGATCGAACGCACCGGTCTCTTCGTCACCGACGTCGAGATCTTGCGGCTTCATTATGCCGAGACGCTCAAAGCCTGGCATGAATGGTTCCAGGCGCGGCGAGCGGAGATTGAGGCCAGCCGCGGGGCTCGCTTCTGCCGAATGTGGGAGCTCTATCTTGCCGGGTGCGAATGCGCGTTCCGGCGCGAGGGATTTGTCGTTTTCCAGATTCAGCTCTCCAAAAAGCTCGAAACCGTGCCCGTCACGCGGGACTATATTGGCCACATCGAAGCGTATTTGCGTAAGCGCGATGCCATCGGGGCGAACTTGCGGCTGGCAGGTGAATAGACGAAAGAAGGGATGCTGTTTGCTGCTGGCAGGGAGGCTTACTTCCAAAAACCGTATCGTCGGCGTAGGTTTCCCGGCCAGCGACGTCTACTTCGCAATTTTTAGCATTAAGCGGGCCATTCCGCGGGGGTAACAGACATGGGCAAAAATATCGTGGTGTGCATCGACGGAACTGGCAATGAATATGGCGAGAATGATACGAATGTTGAGAGGATGTATGAACTCGTTGTGCGGGACAAAGACCAAATCGCGTTTTACGATCCCGGCGTCGGTACATTCAGCGTGTTTGGCCGCACATTGGGCAAAGAAATCGGCATAATCCTGGGCAAGGCGTTTGGCGTTGGCCTGACCGAAAATATCGAAGACGCCTATTCTTATCTTATGGATAGATTCGAACCGGAGGATACTCTTTATCTGTTTGGTTTCAGCCGTGGCGCTTTCGCGGTGCGGTGTTTGGCGGGTATGCTGCACAAAGTCGGCCTTCTGCAAAAAGGCAGCAGCAATCTGATTCCCTATGCCAGCAAAATCTATAACACTCGGGGAAACGATGCGATCGCGAACGGGTTCAAAAAAACCTATTGCAATGAATGCAAGCCCCATTTCATCGGCGTGTGGGATACAGTCGGTTCCCTCGGCTTGTTTTATGGCAGACAATTTTTCGATGACCGGCTGAATGAGGATGTGCCCAACGCCTACCAGGCCATTGCCATCGATGAAAAGCGGAAAAAGTTCTCCGTCAGCATATGGGACGAGACGGCTCTGACGCCGCATCAGAACGTCCAGCAGGTTTGGTTCGCGGGTGTGCATTCGGACGTGGGCGGTTGGTATCAGGAGCGAGACCTTTCCAACATCACTCTCATATGGATGCTGGAGAATGCCGAAAAACACGACTTGAGGCTGAAAGCAGGCTGGCGGGACGGTATCACCGGCAATCCTCTGGGTACGATGCATGAGTCCCGCACGGGGCTTTGGAGGATTTGGCCGGCTGTCATTCGCGAAATTCCCGAAGGTGCGAAAATCTACTCCGGCGTGCTGACCCGTCGAGCTGAGCCGTCGGCCAACTACAAGCCGCAACTTCCAACAAAGTATACCGAGTGGAAATTGAGTATGCCCATTAAAGAAAACAGCGAGAACACGATTTTATAACCCTATCGGTTGTGAGGCCGGACCCGTGTTCATGGGAGAATCCGCTGCAAAATCATCTGTGCAACAATTCTCTTAGACCTACCACAAAACCCGCGGCTTCTGCGGCGGGGGGGTTCGAGGCGGCCTCCTTCAATCAAACGCCGCCCTTCGAAAATATCGATCTCTTCGCCATGGATCTTGCGCTGCGCGAAGCGCTGTCGCGCGCGGGTGTCAATCAAGAGACGGCGGGTTTATCCGCTTTCGGTACGGATTTTGGTTCCGCTGAAACGATCCGGCTGGGCAGACTTGCCAATGAAAATCCGCCCCGCCTGCGGATCGTCGACGCAACCGGTACTCGCAACGACTTTGTGGAGTTCCATCCCGCCTATCATGCCTTGATGCAAAAAAGCATGGCCGCGGGCCTGCATTGCCCGGCGTCCGCTCCCGATGAGCCAGCCGGAAGCCAAGTCAGCGAACGCGCCGCACGGCTCTATATCGCGACTCAGATCGAAGCCGGGCATCTTTGTCCAACCACCATGACCAGCGCCAGCGTCGCCACGCTCGCCGCTTCGCCGGACGTCTACTCCGCCTGGCTGCCGCATCTTGTCTCCCGCGACTATGATGGCGCGATGAAGCCTTGGTTCGAAAAGCGGGCGGTCACGCTTGGCATGGGCATGACGGAACGTCAGGGCGGCACGGATGTGCGCGCCATTATTAGCGAAGCGCGGGCGTGCGACGGGCATTATGAAATTTCCGGTCACAAATGGTTTTTGTCGGCGCCGATGTCGGATGCCTTTGTTGTGCTCGCGCAGGCAAAAGCCGGTCTTACAGCGTTCCTGATGCCGAGGTTTCGCCCGGATGGAAGTGTCAACGCGCTTCGCTTTCAACGCCTNNGATTGCGCGGTCGCGAGTGCCGGCCAAATGCGGTTCGGGCTGGCGCAAGCGGTGCATCATGCAAGACATCGCTCGGTGTTTGGACGTCTTCTTGCCGATCAGCCGGCGATGCGGGCGGTGCTCGCCGATCTCGCTTTGGAGTGCGAAGCAAACACGGCGCTGGTGTTCCGCCTGACCCGCGCCTTCGACCTGGCACAAGGCAATGAGTCCGAAGCCGCCTATGCTCGGCTCATGACTCCCGCTGTCAAATATCTCGTGACGAAATTGGCGCCTTCGTTCATTTATGAGACGCTCGAATGCCTCGGCGGCAATGGCTATGTCGAGGATTTGCCGATGGCGCGGCTCTATCGCGAGGCGCCGCTGAACGCGATTTGGGAAGGATCAGGGACCGTCGTGGCGCTCGACGTTCTCCGCGTCCTGCGCCGCGATCGCGAGTGGGCGGAAACCATGATCGGTGATCTTGCTCAAGCGTGCGGCGCTCCCGGAAAAGCCGCTGCCATTGCAATCAAGCAAAGCCTCGCTGACCAAGATTGCGAGAGCCATGCGCGCAGTATCGCGGAAAAGCTCGCCCGGCTAGGTGCCCTCGCCGCCCTACATGAAGCAAACGGCTCCCTTGCCGAGGCTTACGCCGCGACAAGGCTGCAAGGCGCTCCGCACGCGACCTTCGGCGCCTGCGATCTGCAGGCCGTGCAGAGCCAGCTTCTCTCCCGTGTCTTGCCGGGCTAGCTCAACTGGCTGGGGCCTGTGCCGCGGCTGCAGCCTCAGTGAGACGCTTGCGGTAAAGCGCCGCGAAATCGATCGGATCGATGTAAAGCGGCGGAAAGCCACCGCTGCGGACGGCCTCGGCGATAATTTGGCGCGCGAAGGGAAACAACAGGCGCGGGCACTCGATCATGACGACCGGATGCATATCGCTTGGGGGAATGTTCTGCAGCCGGAACAGACCCGCGTAGTCAAGCTCGAATTTGAACAAGACACCCGCGCCTTCGCCTGCCGATCCTTCGAGTAAAATATTCACCTCGAAGTCGGTTTCCGCCACTTGCCGCGCGTTGACATTGACCTGGATCGAAATATTCGGCGGTTTCTCTTGCGGCCCAAGCGAGCGCGGCGCATTCGGATTCTCGAATGAAAAATCCTTGGTGTATTGCACCATCGCATTGATCGCAGGCGCCGCGTCCGCCTGAGAGCCGTTACCGTTTCCGTGTTCGTCAGCCATCATGAAAATCTCCCGCGGCTGCGGGTAACACGGATGCGGTTTTCCGACAAGCGCACCCAGAATGGGACATTCCCAGGCTTTTTCGCCACCGCGCCTGTCAAGCGGTTTGTGATCACGCTTGGCCTCTATCTCATTGTTTTATTGTATGATCTTATTTAAAGTAACGGCCCATTTTTTAGATCATGGTTTGGTTTCAAGCTTAATTCCGTCGCAAAATCCATTAAGATTAAACATGAAATCCCAACTGGAGCTACTTTTGGTCAATTCAATGGATGCACCTCGTCTTTATTTGATCACGCCGCCGATTTCCGATTGGGCCGCTTATCCGCCCCTACTCGAGGCAGCGATAGCGGCAGGCGACGTGGCTTGCGTGCTTTTGCGAACCGCCTCGGACGACGAAGGTGCGGCGGAAAGGGCGGCATGCGCGCTTGCCCCCCTTTTGCAAAAGCACGGCGTTGCTTGCCTCGTTGCGGACGATCCTCAATTGGCGGTCCGCGTCAATGCCGATGGCGTCCACATTGAAGACACGGAGACCTTGCTGCAATCCGCCTTGCGCGCTTTGCAGCCGGGCTGCATCGTCGGTGCTGGGGGATTGCAGACGCGGGACGCGGCAATGACCGCTGGTGAAGCGGGCGCCGATTATGTGATGTTCGGCGGGCCTGCCAGTTCTGAGCCGCACGAGAGCATCGTCGAGCGCGTGGCCTGGTGGGTAGAAATCTTCAACGTCCCTTGCGTCGGTTATGCGCATGATCTTGGCGCGGTCAGCGATCTCGTCCGCGCCGGAGCCGACTTCATTGCGCTGGGCGAGGCGGTCTTCGCCGATCCGCGTGGTGCGGGAGCGGCTTTGCGCGACGCGGCCCGCTCTATCGCGACAACGCTGGAAGCGGTCCAATGACGCTTGGCACTGACAACCGATCTTTTCGGCTCTTCGCCTGTTTGGCGGCAGGCTGGCTGGTTGTCCAAGGAAGCAGGTGTCCCGCGCATGCCGAGCCTGCCCTAGCCGTGCAGAAGCCGGCCGGAACGGCGTCCAATCCGCCGCCAGATCCGTATGGCGCATTGCCGGTCCCTGCGCGGCCCAGCGGCGCGCCCGATCTCGCCTACGCGGCCTATCAGCGGGGATACTACGTAACCGCGATGCAAGAAGCGATGAAGCGAATCAAGGCCGATCCCAGCGATGGGCCGGCGATGACCCTTGCCGGCGAGCTGTTTGCGTTGGGGTTGGGCGTCCGGCGCGACCTTGCGGAAGCCGCCCGCTGGTACAAGCTCGCTGCCGACACCGGGGACCGTCAGGCAATTTTCGCACTGGGAATCGCCAAACTCAAAGGNNGCGATCGAAAATAATGGCGTGACCTCGGATTTTCCCCGGGCCGCGCGGCTCTTTAGGCAAGCCGCGGAGCTCGGCTATTCCGATGCCGCCTATGCCTTGGGCCTGCTTTACAGAGATGGCTCCGGCGTCGAAAAAAGCGATGAGCAGGCAGCGCTTTGGATTGGCCGCGCCGCGCAGGACGATAATGTTCCGGCGCAAGTTGAATATGCAATCATGCTATTCAATGGAATAGGCGTCGGCAAGGACGAGACGGCGGCGGCAAAGCTTTTTCTCAAGGCGGCGGTGCGCAACAACCCCGTCGCGCAAAACCGCGTCGCGCGCCTTTTGGCGACCGGGCGCGGGCTGCCAAAGGACATGGTCGAAGCGATGAAATGGCATCTTCTCGCTAGAGCCTCCGGTATCAAGGACGCCTGGCTCGATGGCGAATTGGCCAAGCTCTCGACGGCGGACAAATCCGCACTTGAGGCGAGCTTGCACCAATATATGGGGAATTAACCCCAAAAAGGTGCAGACTTTTTTGATCAGATCGCGCGAGAAAACAAAGAGAAGACCCCACTGCTTCAGACCGTCTCCGCGGGCGTGCAAGCCGCCAGCGTCTCGCGCATGTGCAAAGGCACAGGCGCCTCGATCTTCGCCGGCTCTTTGTTTTTATAGAGAGGAATTGTGATCGTCCGGGCGTGGAGCTGCAATCCCATCGCCTCGCCCTGCCCATAAACGGCATCGCCGAGAATCGGAAAGCCTTGCGCCGCGCAATGCACCCGCAATTGATGCGTGCGGCCGGTGAGCGGTTTGAGTTCCAGAAGCGCGCGTCCGCCTGCCCGGGAAATGACCCGCCAAAGCGTTTTTGCAGGGACCCCGGAAGGATCGGGTTTCATCCACCAGCCGCGTCCGGCATCAAGGCGCCCGAGCGGCAGATCGATCAGGCCTTCGTCTTGCGCGGGTCCCCCTACAACGACGGCCCAATAGATCTTTTCGACTTTGCCCTGCTTGAACAGAAGGCCGAGCTTTTCGAGCGCCTTGTGGTGGCGCCCGAGCACCAGGCAGCCGGAGGTATCGCGATCGAGCCTGTGCGCCAGGGCAGGGTTGCGCGGCAGGCCGAAGCGCAGGGCATGGAAATACTCCTCAAGGTTTTCGCCGCCCTTTGGGCCACGATGGACCGCGATTCCGGCGGGCTTGTCGATGACAAGCATCATCCCGTCGCGATAGAGAAGCCGGGCGAGCAATTCTTCGTCGGTCATGGTTGCAGTCCGTCGTAGCCAGACCGCGCTTCTACCACCGGCCGCGCCATTTGAACCATAGGATCGGGATAGAAGCGCTCACGGCGATGACGAAATATCCAAATTGGGAGGTGCTCAGAGGGGATAAAAAAGATCCTCCATGGCCGCCTTGGCCCGCAAGTGCTCGCTCGGCCGGTAGATAGGCCCTAGGCTCTCTCTTTTACCGGCACTTTCCACGACAGTCTTGAGACCTAGGTAATCGGCATATTTGAGGGCACCGCCGAGATAACGCGGCAGGCCGAGGCCGAGGATGAGGCACATATCTACATCCCCCGGCGAAGCGGCGATCCCATCCTCGACGCAACGCGCGGCCTCGAGGATCAAGGGCAGCATCATGCGCGCGACGATGTCTTCCTCGCCAAAGCCGGTCTTGCCATTGGGTTGCCCCGCCGCAAGAAGGCGTTCCGTTTCAGGGTCGATTTCCTTGCGCGGGCGGCCTTTCGCATCGGTCTGATATTTGTAAAAACCGTGGCCGTTTTTCTGACCAAGGCGCCCGGCGCGCAAGAGAAGTTCAATCGCCGTCTCGAACGTTACGTCCATGCGCGGCGCGAAGCCCGCCGAGACGATCTCGACGACATGCTGCGAAATATCCATGCCGATGACATCGATGAGATAGGCGGGTCCCATCGGCCAGCCGAAGCTTTCCATCGCCTTGTCGATCTCGACGAAATTGGCGCCGTCGTGAACGAGGCGCAGATACGCGATGAGATAGGGCGTGAGGATGCGGTTGACGACAAAGCCCGGGCAGTCCTCGACGACAATCGGCGTCTTGCCCATCGCAGCCGCATAGCCGGTGACCGAGGCGATAGCTTCTGGCGACGTTTTGGGACCGCGTACCACTTCGACAAGCGGCATTTTTGGCACAGGATTGAAAAAATGCATGCCCAAAAAGTTTTCTGGACGCTGCAAGGCCTCTGCCAGGGCGCCAATTTGCAAGGATGATGTGTTCGAGGCAAGGATCGTGCTGGGGCTGGTCAACGCCTCTATTTCCCGCAAGACCTTATGCTTGACCGCGACATCTTCCACGATGGCCTCAATCACGACATCTACTTTGTCGAATCCCTCGTAGGTAAGGCTTGGCATGATGGAGCCTAGGATCGTATCGGCCCTGTCTTGGGTGAGGCGTCCCGTTTCTACCGTTTTGGCGACGAGTTTGCGCGCTTCCGCCATGCCATGGTCAAGCGCCGTGGCGGCAATATCCTTCATGATGATAGGGACGCCGCGCGAGGCACTCTGATAGGCAATGCCGCCACCCATGATGCCTGCCCCCGCGACGGCAGCCTTTTGTACCGGCCTCGCATCCTTGGCGTAGTTGCGGATGCTCTTTTTCACGGCCTGCTCGTTGACGAAAATCGCGACGAGCGAGGCGGCCGCTTGCGTCTTCGCGGCCTTGGCGAAAGTCTCGGCTTCGAGCGCCAAGGCCGCGTCGCGGTCGAGACCCGAGGCTTGCTCCAGCAAATCCACAGCGAAATGTGCGGCTGGCAGATGCGGAAGCGCTTTTGCGGCTTGCGCTTTGGCTGGAGCGAGGAGAGTTGCTGCCTCTTCCTTGGAAATCCCGAGGCTCTGCTTCAGGCGGGCGCGCTTGGTTTGCCAATCGGATTGGCCGGTGATCGCCTTCTCCAAAAGGGCGAGAGCGGCAAAGCGTAAGATATCCGGCGCGGCAACGGCATCGGCGGCGCCTGCGAGAACAACCTTGTCGGGGCTTTGTTGCGCGCCCGAAATAATCCATT
>PLUZ01000502.1 GCA_003162995.1 Methylocapsa sp.
AATGGATCGCCCCCCGCCTCGCGGGGGCCATTACAAATGTGCTCGCGCGCGGCGAGCAGGCGCTGCTGTTTCTCAACCGGCGCGGCTATGCGCCTTTGACGCTCTGCCGTGCCTGCGGTCATCGTTTTCAGTGCCCGAACTGCACCGCCTGGCTCGTCGAGCACCGTTTCCGCCGCGCCCTGATGTGCCATCATTGCGGCCATCTCGAACGAAGGCCCTCGGTTTGCCCGGCCTGCCAGACGGAGGATTGCCTTGCCGCATGCGGCCCCGGCATCGAGCGATTGGCCGAGGAAGCCGCAACGCTTTTTCCCCGCGCAAGGATACTGACCCTTTCCTCGGATTTCCCGGGCGGCACGGAGCGTCTGCGCGCCGAAATCGAGGCGATCTCGCGCGGCGACTTCGATATTGTGATCGGCACCCAGCTTGTCGCCAAGGGCCATAATTTCCCGCTTCTGTCGCTTGTCGGCGTGATCGACGCCGACATTGGCTTGACATCGGGGGATCCGCGCGCCGCCGAACGGACCTTTCAGTTGCTGCAGCAGGTGACGGGGCGAGCGGGGAGATTTGAGACGGCGGGCCGCGCCTTTGTCCAGACCTGGCAGCCGGAACACCCCGTCATGCGGGCGCTTTTATCTGGCGATTCCGAGCGTTTCTACGAGGAGGAAACCAACCAGCGCCGTGCGGCCTGCCTGCCTCCGTTCGGGCGGCTCGCCGCCTTGATCGTTTCGGGCAAGGACAGCGCTTCCGCCGAAGCCCATGCGCGCGCCCTGGCCCGCGCCGCCTACACCCTGCCGCCCTCCGAAGGCTGGAAGCTGACCCCGGCCGGCGGCTGGCCAAAGGACAATGAGCTGACCCTGCTCGGGCCAGCCGAGGCGCCCATCGCCGTCATTCGCGGACGCCACCGTTTCCGGCTGCTCGTGCGGGCGCCCCGCGCGGCCGATCTGCAAGGATTTTTGCGCGCCTGGCTTGCCGCCGGGCCGAAGGAAAAGGGCGGCGTGCGGGTCGCCGTCGATGTCGATCCGCAGAGCTTTTTGTAACGCTGGAAAGAAGCGGCACCCGCCCTTTACAGCAATGTTCATGCGTCAGCTCCGGCTGGCTGTCTACGGCTTGCCGGACCCGCTGTGCCGCGCCCGCAACTGGAAGGCAAGCGCGACCAGGCTTGCCCCGAAAAACGTGGCATAGGCGGCAACCCACCAGCTCACCACCACGGCGCCAAAGCGCGGCGCGGCAATCAGCACGATTCCAAAAACGATCGAAACGATCCCGCCGAGCACCAGCCACCAGCGGCCATGGTCCTTTTCGAGATTATAGGCCGCGCGAAGCTCCAGCGTCCCGGAGATAAAAGCCCAAGCTGCGAGGAGGCCGACAAAAACCAATACCGTAAGGCCGGGCAAGGCCAAGGCGATAATCCCCGCCAGTATGCCGACAATGCCCTCGAAGGTCAGAAATCCCCAATCTTGCTGGTGTCTTGCCGCGCGCACGGCAGAAATAATCGCGAAAATGCCATCGATGATGAGATAGAGCGCGAATAGGGTGACAAGCGACAGCAATGTCGGACCGGGGAAGAAAAAAGCGACGAAGCCGATGATGAGCCCCAAAACGCCGCGTGCCAAAACAATCCACCAGTTGCGCTTTAGGGTTGAACTGAGGCTGAAATCGAAATCCGGGGGTGATCCAAATAAACTCATTGCGCGGGTCCTTTCCACAAAACGCTCTCGCGGGAAACAACACCCGCGGCTGCTCAACCTTAAACGTAATGCACCGCGCGAATACGTCGAGAGGTGTTGACACGCATCAATTTTTTGCGAGCATTCCGCTCCAGTTATGCTTAAGCTCGCCGCATCGGGCGGTCCACAAGAAAATTCTACGGTTACGCGGAGAGCCACAGCCGCGCTGTGTTACGCTTAATTTTATACCATGCGCACCTATCGTCATGCCCGGCCATGACATGGCGAGGACCACGAGGGACTAGACGATGACTGCACCTGCTTCGCAACACGATGACGCAAAGGCCGAGGATGTTCTCGACCGCGGCGATGCGCGGTGGCTGCGCTTGCAGGAGATCATCCGCGCCTATTCGCTCAAGCGCGGCGAGTTCGTCTTGGCGTCAGGCCGCACCAGCACCTATTTGTTTCAGCTCCGCCAAACCACCATGCTGCCGGAAGGTGCCGCGCTCATCGCCGACATCATTGTCGATTACATGAAGCGGCACGCGATTGCCTGCATCGGTGGTCTCGAACTCGGCGCAGTGCCGATCGTGTCGGCGGTCGCCGCCGTGAGCCATCTCAAGGGCTATCCGGTCGATGCGTTTTTTGTGCGCAAAGCGCAAAAGGAGCATGGCGCACGGGAAAGAGTCGACGGTTTTTTGCGCGCGGACGCCGAGGTGCTCATGATCGATGATGTCGCCACCACGGGCGGCTCAATTCTCAAAGCCATCGAAGGCATGGAGGGCCAAACCGCCCATGTCCGCCGCGCGCTCGCCGTGGTCGATCGCGAGGAAGGCGCCGCGCAGAATTTGGCCGTGCAAGGCATAAAGCTTGCGGCGGTTTTTAAGCGAAGCGATTTTCCGGAAATTTTGTAGGAGCGGGGGACCAGGCATGGCGGACGAGACAACAGAGGGGGCCGCGCCTCCCGCCGAAAAACCAAAATACGACCAGGCGTTTTTTCTCGACCTTGCCCGGCAAGGCGAGAACAAATGGAACGAATGGCGGCGCAATCCGGTCAATGAAGGCGTGCCCGTGACTTTCGCCGACGTCGACTTTTCCGACGCGCCGAGGGACGAGATCGATTTCTCCGGGTTCGAATTCGGGAACGATACAGATTTTTCGGGGTGCAAGTGGTGTGGCATCGATTGGTGGGAGGTGAAAAAAGATCCCAAAGCCTTCAAGATAGGCCGCGCTAGTTTTGCAGGCGCGGTCTTCGGTGATGGGGCCAACTTCGACAACGTTATCTTCGGTGACTCCGCCATCTTCGACCACGCGACCTTCGGTAAAGATATCAGCTTCGAAGGTGCAGCCTTCGGTTGGGAGAGTAGTTTCGCGGACGCCAAATTTAAAGGTGACGTTGAATTCAAGGGAAAGACAGAAGATCAATCTCGTAAAGATCTTGAGGCGAGCGTGCGTGAAGCGAAAGAAGAGGACCGAGCGGCGTTGAAAAAGCACCATGAGGATTCATGGACAGGCTCTGGCTCCGCACCCGATCGGTTCCTCACAATTTCGTTCGCGAACGCGCGCTTCGATACCGAAGCAGTTTTCTCCGTCCGTTCTTTCGAAGCTGATGCGGATTTTACGAATGCGCGTTTTTATTAGCCGCCGGATTTCGATGCCGTAACCAATGCCTCCCGGATCGATTTCACGTAATTGCTCACGCCCCGCG
>PLUZ01000027.1:0-3163 GCA_003162995.1 Methylocapsa sp.
ACAACAGGGCATTAGCCATTCTCGATGATCTCCCGCTCGACACGAGCAATCTTGGCGTCGAGCGCGGCCGTTCGGCGATGATGCCAGATGTGCAGGCTCCATTCCGGGATTTCATGCAGTCTTTGGTGGATGATGTCATCGCGTTCAATCGAACAAGCTGTGCGCTGTCGAATTTTCCTGATGAGCATCACCCGTCGAAGGAATATATGCAGACGATCCTCAGGGATATCGCCGCCGCTTGGCAGGAATTTTCTTTAGCCGCCAATAGGGTGCTGTTGAGCAAGGCTGCGGGCAGTCACAGCCAAGGAACGAGCGTGGGCAAATTGTCGTGAATGAGGACAGTATGGAAACGAACGTCATGGAAACGAACGTCGCTTATGTCATTTGCAACATGAATGATATTCCAAGCCAGAAGGCGAGAGGCTTCCAACTGATGCGTCTCGATGACGATGGCACGGAGCGCCCTTTCTCAATTGTCATTGTGCGATGGGGGAGGCAGGTCTTTGGCTATCTGAACAAATGTCCGCACGATGGGGTCAATCTCGATTGGGAACGCAATCAGTTTTTTGATCCAAACGGTATCCGGCTAATGTGCGGCAAGCACGGCGCGTTGTTTGAACTCGGTACGGGACAGTGTTTGGAAGGTCCTTGCAAGGGCCGGAGTTTGACGCCCGTGGCCCTGACCATTATCGACGGGGAAGTCTGTGCCACGGGTGTAACACTCGTCGCGGACGAGGAGGAAGATCTTACGGACGAAACAGAAGCGTGAGGAACGGCGGCGGCTCGCCGCCTCACTTCAAACCGGTCGGTTTGCATTCCGGTTTTTGACCGGTTCCATCAGCGTAAGCCCCTGCTCATAAGTAATGGGTTCGTATTTGGCATCAAGGCCGAGTGCGGCATCAAGGAGATAATCCAGCTTTCCCGCTGTATCGAGCTTCTTGATATCGTTTTTGTCGATGCTCATCAATTCGAGCATCTCCTTCCAAACCGTCGATTCATCGCAGGGTAGAATATAAAAGGTAACGCCGTCGATGGTAGCGCGATATTTCGCCAAGAGATCGATGTTGTTGCAGTACATAAAATATGTGCCTTCCGGACTTAAAAGGTCGCCAAGGACTTTAGCGACCGGTTCCAGATAAGCGAAGGAGTGCAGATAGCCGGCCAGAATGGGAATCGTCGCCTCCCCTTCCTGGGCAATCGTGAGAACCTGTTCGATCGAAAATTCCGGGGGACGCTTTTCGTCCGCGAGTTGAGCTTGAAACTTCAGTGCGATGTCTCCGCGAAATCCGAACCGGCCAGGCTTTGTCGTCGGACTTTTGAGTACGGCATTGAGGAGGCGTCCCTCCTGATCCAGGCGGCCAAGGGGGGTCTTCTCGATCGTTGTCATCACTCTTTCCTCAATTTTCATCGAATGGGCTGCGCTAAAGGGGCGCGCCGCGCCTATGCAAGTGATCTGCCGGTTTGGCGTGAAGCGTGCAAGCCGACTGAAACAGGCACTCTCTTTGTCTAACTTGTAGGCGCATGAGTATGAAGCTTCAGATTGAACGGCCTTATGTCGAAAGCATGGTCGCGGCGTTCCCGGATCTCGCGCCGCTGAAGGAACAGCTTCGTTTTGGCGAAAAAGTCGAGGTCCCGTTCCATCAGCTTTCAAACGCCGAACTCACCTTCCTCCTGGATTTGTATCGTGATGCTGGACCGAAAATGCAGGCCAGTTTCGCCTATATCTCTACACTTCGGCGAGCCTTCGATGATAAGGGCGTAACGTTTACGGCCGAAGATCTCGAGTCCGTGCTGCCGGCGATAGCGCGTTATTTGGTCGCAGACGCGGCCATTGCCCTACGCGGTTACCCGGCTCGACTACACGCCGCCCTCGAATGATGAGACGGGACGCGTGTTCATCGAGCTGAAGGCCAATGCCAAGGGGGCGATCCCATCGACGACCCTCAGGATTTCAGCGGCGGACATCGTCGGCAAAACGGTCGGCGAGATCTTCGCGGCTAAAGGATTCTTGAAAGAAACCCCAGAGTTGATTGCCGCCTATGATGAGACCGAGGCGCGGTATTTNNTCCCATCGGGATACGGACTGGTCACGGAAAGATGTCGTCGTGCTCGCCTCCGGCGGCGGCGCCGCGCGCCTAGTTAATGACGAAAGCATCCTGACCACCCGTGCGCTCACGCTCGATGGGACGGGAGATATCCTCGGGCAATATTTGAGAAAAGCTGCCAAAAGCAATCTGTATAATGCCGAGGATGAGGTCGAGGAATCCAAAGCCGCCATCCGGAAAGGCCTCTTCTGCCGGATACCGGTGCATGCCTATATCCTGATGTTTCACCTCGAGCTGCATCATTATGTTTGGGTTCACGTCGACGACGTGACGCCCTACGCCTNNGGGCCGCCTGGGGTCGGCAAGACCTTAACAGCAGAAGTCTATTCTGAGATCATCAAACGTCCGCTCTATCGGGTGCATTCTGGGCAGCTCGGGCTCAATGTGGCTGCCATGGAGGCGATCCTTAAGGACACATTGACGCGGGCCCAGCGCTGGGGAGCCGTCATGCTCATCGACGAGGCGGATGTCTACATCAAACGTCGTGATGACGACATCACGATGAATGCCGTTGTCGGCGTCTTCTTGCGAGTGCTGGAATATTTCAACGGTCTTTTGTTTCTGACCACGAACCGCATCGACGATATCGATGAAGCCATTGTGTCCCGCTGTATCGCCTTGATCAAATTCTATCCCCCGGACGCGACCGCGCGCCGCAAGATTTGGACGGTCATGACGGAGCAATTCGGGCTGGCTGTCGATAGGCGGCTCCTGGAGCAGCTAACGGAGACGTTCCCAGCCGCGAGCGGGCGTGATATCAAGGGCTTAGCCAAGCTCGTCGCGAAATATTGCCACCACAAGAAGGTCAAGCCTTCACTGGAGGCATTCAAACGTTGTTCGATCTTCCGGGGAATGGATCTCGACGAGCAAACGAGCCCATGANNTTATGACATGGCACGGCGCTTGCCCTCCCGAGGCTATGAGTTTCCTCGGCGATGAGGGTAAGCGATGATAAACCTGACCGACAGCGCGTTGAATGCGGTGCGGAGCGCTATCGCGGGCGCAGTTGAACCCGTTGGCGGCCTGCGCATCATGGTCGAGACCGGTGGCTGCGCCGG
>PLUZ01000027.1:3218-4899 GCA_003162995.1 Methylocapsa sp.
CGTTTGTTTGAGACCCGTCAAGAAGCATAGGTAGAATCATGCTGGTTGAATCAGAGCAGATAAGCCAAGTGGCGACAGCGGAGGCGGAGCGGATCCGGCTCATCACAGAAGTGATCGAGGAGATCCGTCCAAATTTGCGCCGGGATGGCGGGGACTGCGAACTTGTCGAGATCTGCGGCAATAAGGTTATGGTCAAGCTCACTGGCGCTTGCGTTTTCTGCAAATTGAGCAGTGCGACCCTTGAAGGCATTCAGGCTCGCATCGTGGAAAAATTGGGCGAGTTCATGCGCCTGGTTCCGGTCATGGGCGGGGTCAAGGCCGCGCATTGAACGCGCAGAGAATGAGGCACGCCGTGCGGCCGATCTATCTGGATAACAACGCGACAACACGCATGGATCCCGAGGTGCTCGCGGCGATGGTGCCGTATTTTACCGAGCAATTCGGCAATGCGTCATCAACACATTCCTTTGGGACCGAGGTGGGCAGTGCATTGAAGCAGGCTCGCCAGCATCTGCAAACGCTGCTTGGCGCTGCATTCGACTATGAGATCATCTTTACATCGGGCGGCACCGAATCCGATAATTCGGCAATTCTTTCGGCGCTCGAAACGCAGACGGGCCGCGATGAGATCATAACGACTGTTGTCGAGCACCCGGCAATCCTCGCGCTTGCGGATCACCTTGAGAAGACACGCGGAACAAAGGTCCATTATATCCGCGTCGATGGAAACGGCCGCTTGGATCTAGAGGCCTATGAGCGGGCGCTCGGGCCGCGGACGGCGGTTGTTTCTGTTATGTGGGCAAACAATGAGACGGGAACCGTATTTCCTGTTGAACTGCTGGCGAAGCTCGCCCATTCCGCTGGCGCGCTGTTTCATACAGACGCGGTGCAGGCGGTCGGAAAGACCCCGATCAACCTCAAGACAACTGAGATCGACATGCTCTCCTTGTCGGGGCACAAGCTGCACGGGCCAAAAGGGATCGGCGCGCTATATGTTCGCAAAGGCGTAAAGTACAAACCGCTCATTCGGGGGGGTCATCAGGAACGCGGCCGGCGGGGTGGCACGGAGAACGCGCCGGCAATCATCGGGCTTGGCAAGGCTGCGGAGCTTGCCGCCACGCATCTTGAGACAGAACAAACACGCGTCGGCGCTTTGCGCGACCACATTGAGCGAGGTCTGGTCCAGCGGATCGGCCATTGCTTCGTTAACGGTGATGAGCAGAACCGGCTGCCAAACACGTCCAATATCGCATTTGAGTACATCGATGGTGAGGCGATCCTGTCTCACATGAATAGAGAGGGTATCGCCGCCTCGTCAGGGTCAGCCTGTACATCGGGTTCGACCGAGCCATCCCACGTCCTGCGCGCAATGGATGTGCCGCCGACGGCTTTGCATGGTGCTATTCGTCTCTCGCTCTCGCGTGAGACGACCACGGAAGACGCCGATCGGGTTCTTGAAATATTGCCAGGCATCATCGCAAGACTAAGGGCGATGTCGCCAATCTGGCAGGAGCGGGAATCGGACGGCGAGCTTCGCGCGTCAAATGTCGCGTGAGGAAAGGACAACTGTGTCACAAGTTCTTCCCCCCGTCATCATCAACGACACGACGCTTCGTGATGGCGAGCAGGCGCCTGGCGTCGCTTTTACCTTAGAAGAAAAGCTTGCCATTGCGCGAAGGCT
>PLUZ01000027.1:5022-6172 GCA_003162995.1 Methylocapsa sp.
TGCAGGTGACGGCCGCCGCGGCGGAGGCAGGCGCACACCGGTTTCGTTTTGCGGATACGCTTGGCGTGCTTGACCCCTTCAGCACCTATGACATCTTACAGCATCTCCGTAAGGAAACGGACTTAGAGCTCGAATTTCACGGTCATGACGACCTCGGGCTGGCCACCGCAAACACTCTCGCGGCAATTCGTGGAGGAGCAACGCATGCGAGCGTATGCGTCTTAGGCCTTGGCGAGCGTGCAGGAAATGCCGCACTTGAGGAGGTCGTGGCCGCGCTCTCTCAGATTGCCGGCCGGACAACGGCGGTCGATCTTACCCAGCTCACCGATCTTGCTGAGCTTGTGGCAGGGGTCGCGCGGCGTCCGATTCCTGCGGCAAAATCGATTGTTGGCTCGGCAGCCTTCGCGCATGAATCCGGGATCCATGTCTCTGGCCTTCTTCGCGATCCCCGCTGCTATGAAGCACTCGACCCGGCCTTGTTCGGCCGTACCCGCCGCATTTTGCTCGGCAAACATTCCGGCATGGCAGCAGTCACGAATGCGCTGGCCTCGCTGGGCGTTACAGCCGATGAAAGCAGAGCCCGGCGGGTGCTCGATGAAATTCGAACACATGCGGTTGCTNNCCATTGTTGGATTAGAATCGCGATGATAACCGCACAAACTCTCGATCGGAAAAGTTACGCAAATTGTGGCATCGCAATTTGGACTCTGCTACGCGAAGACATCGGTTGCGTAAAGGCGCGCGATCCAGCGGCGAGGCATACGCTTGAAATCGTTCTCACCTATCCTGGTGTGCATGCGATCATCTTTTATCGTTTTGCAAACCGGCTCTGGAAGAGGAATTTGCGGTTTCCAGCGCGGCTGCTCTCGTGGTTGGGACGCCTCGTAACAAATATCGACATTCATCCTGGAGCAACAATTGGGCGGCGGTTCTTCATCGATCATGGCGCGGGGGTTGTGATTGGCGAGACAGCGGAGATCGGCAATGATGTCACGCTTTACCACGGCGTTACCCTTGGGGGAACGAGCTGGTCGCCTGGCAAGCGTCATCCAACGATCGAGAGCGGCGTCTTGATTGGTGCCGGGGCCAAGATTCTGGGTCCAATCGTGGTTTGCGCTGGCGCGCGCGTCGGAGCCAATTCGGTCGTTGT
>PLUZ01000187.1:0-17762 GCA_003162995.1 Methylocapsa sp.
ATGGTGGACAATAGATGCGTTTTGCGGATTGGCCCGGATGTCATGTTCTTCACTGGATATCAGCCGCAAAATTCCCGGGAAGAGTTTTGTGACGATGTTCCAAACGCTGGGCAAACGGTTGTCGCGCTCGATATGCAAGAAACCGAGCTCCGCAGCATGCTCACAGAAATCCGCCTCATCAAAGACGATGGAACCCATACGCAGATGAATGGGCTTCCGTTCTTGACGGACGCGGAGCTGGCGAACAAAGCTGCCCTCGACGCCGTCAGCATCGCCTATTTCCCGCCAAAGAAATATCCGACGGGCACGCTGACTTTCGAGCATACTTTCCCCGAAAACGGGAAATTCATCGGCATCGTGTCGGTAGAAAACGACCACGGCCAGAAATTTGTTTCCCAGTTCCCGTTTGCGGTGGGTCAACAAGTTGGCAAAAACCTAGTGCTCTACGGGATGATACTGGCGGCCTTGATCGGTGGGGTTTATGCTGTTTGGCACTTCGGCGGGAAGCAGAAGAAGCCCGCTGCCCCAAAAAACCCGGCGTGAAATATTCCGATACAGTAAAGGTTTCGGCTTGGCCGACTGGCTTTTGCGGAGAGCAAACGCCGGTCTGGTCGAATGAACCTTTGCCTTCTCGTTGCGGCAGGCGAGAGCGCCTGCCGGCAACTCGGCTGAGCCTTCCCGGAAGGACAGTTATTACAACACAAGTTACCGAGTTTTCACTTCCCGAACTGCAGCCTTGTCTCAAAGAAAATTTCTGGGCCAGATCATCGCCCGCCACATATGGGCGACGGGGGAATTGTCGAAACCCAAACCTTCCTTTGGCTGCCGGAAATGGCGGCCGACGATATCCGTGAACACCTCCAGATCGACCGTGGTGTTGGGATCGAATGCATAGAGATCATTGAGCGTGATCATCCGCGCCATGCCATACCATTTGTGGGCTCTCGCATATTCATAGTCGGCGTAAATATAGGGCTCAGGCTTATAGTCCTTGCCGAAAATGTCGATATAGGCCTGCGGATATTCATAGCCGGCGGCAGGATCAGGGAAGAACCGCAAAGCCTGGTGATAGCGCACGGCAAAGGCGACTTCCTCATCGACATAAGGCGCGATGAGTTGGGCGCCCCAATAGCCATGGTCACCCCCGATGAGGCCCACCATGGCGATATCGTGCAGCAGGCAGGCAAGCACGCCTTTTTCCTCGACGCCCGCCTTCAATGCGAGATTGGCGCTTTGCAAAAGATGGCTAGCGGCAGCGGGATCAAATCTGAACTTGAAGAAATCAAAAAGCGTTGGCGCCGCCGGCATTTTGGCGAGAGCCGGATCATCGCCCATCATCACCGTGCGCGGCCCGCGCTTGTCCGGCGCGAGGGCGTCGAACCTTGTATGGTACTCAGGCGTCCCCATGGTCGCGAGCGCCGATTTGACGACGATTTTTTGAAGCGCCGGCTCCGGTCCGGCCACTCCCGATGCGTCCCCGGCGCGCGGAACGGCTTCATGTCCGTGGTCCATCCGGTCCCTCTCCCTTGGTCGCTTGCCGCGCACATAAGTGCGCTTGGCAAGTCCCGCAAGAGCCGATCGGCGCGAGAGCCGAATATCCATCGCCCGGCGGCGTTTTCTCCACAGGTGAGTTTTGGATCAGATCGTTTGGTCGGGACGGCTATTCGCCACAGCAGGAGGCAGCATTCCTCTCACCCGAACGCGCTGCCTGAATCGGCGGGCATGGGACCGAGCCGTAGGAACAGAACACACAACAATCGCCTGGCTCCGGCCGCAGCTTCGTGCCGCACCCGCTACAGGTATAGAAAATCTGGCACGCATTGGTCGGCATAGTCTCCGATTTCGCGGTGGCGCAATGCGGACAAGTGATGATGGATTCAAGGATCATGGGCCACTCAGCTCTTGGGGGAGGACGGATAGCCCGCGTTCGTCGTCGCCTTCACGAGTGCATCCACCTCTACCTTGCTATCGTCGAAGGTCACAATTGCCGTCTTATCTTCGAAGGACACGACGACAGTGCTGACGCCAGGCACGGCCTGGAGGCTCGCCTTGACGGTGCGAGGGCAAAGGGCGCAGGTCATATGCTGAACCGCGAGCGTTACAGTTTTATCGGCGGCGAGAGCAAAAGACGGGAGGGTCAAGCCGATCCCGAACGCGGCCAGCGAAAGCAGTTTGATCATGGGGGTTCCTTTCAAGGGCTAAAAAGGATGGGGCCGATGAGGTCCAACCCAATCGCGCCGCCGACGAGGATCGTTGCCAGGACGAGGCCCGCCTTGACGATATGGCTCGGCAGTGGCCCGGCGCAGGCCGCGCCCTCCGCGCAAGCGATGGTCTTGCGCCGGTAAACCAGCCAATAGCCGTAGCCGAGGCAGGCAAGCGTCGCCACAATGAAATAGGGCTGATAGGGAGCGAGTGCCGTCAGATTCCCGATCCAGGCGCCGCTAATGCCCAGGCTGAACAGCACCAATGGCGCGATGCAGCACGACGAGGCCGCTATTGCTCCAAGGATGCCGCCGATCGCAGTCAGCCGCAGCGTCGCGGCGCCCGGAGCTCTTTCCGACACTTGGTGCAATGGAGCCATTCCCTTCGCCTGGTCATCGTATTGAACGGTCAATCGCTTCCTCGCTTCCTAGGATAGTGATAAGGTCCGTAGTAACTACGGGGTCAAGGAGGCCATGATCACAAACATGCGACCGCTGACCATCGCCAAGCTCGCGGAGGCTTCCGGCGTCCATATGGAGACGGTGCGGTATTACGAGCGCATAGGCTTGATGCCGAAACCTTCCCGGACAGCGAGCAATTACCGAAGCTACGGGCCAGAGCATGTCGAACGGCTATCCTTTATCCGCCGGGCGCGCGAGATCGGCTTTTCAATCGGCGAGATCAAGGAACTTCTCGTTCTTGCCGAACCGGGCCGGACCTCTTGCACCGAGGTTCAAACCCTGACGGCGGCCCATCTCGGCAAAGTTCGCACCAAGATCGCCGATCTTAGCAAACTTGAAGCTATACTCGCTGGCGCCCTGGAACGCTGTCTTGTAGAGCCCGCGCCCGTTTGCCCGGTGCTCGGTATGCTGGCGTCGCCCCGGATACCCGAAAGTGTGCGATCACGCCGAGATTAAAAACCAGTTCTTCTCGACGCACCAAATCGCGCGTTAATCCTAATTAAATCTGAACCACCGCGCGCCCGCGAATTGTCCTATGATACAAATATTGCTGCTTGTGCGGTCCGCTTTTCGGCATGACCGCATTGAATGGTCCCGGGCAAAACATAGGCAAATTATGGGTCAGACGCTTTTTTTAAAAGAGGATAAAACGGTCTCCTTCGGCGAAAAGCTGGCGGCGTCACAACAATTCATGGTCCTTTTTCAGGAGGGAATGGATTTGGTGAGCCGGGCCGCGGGCTACCTCGATGGTGAAGGCCGCGAGGAGGCCAAACTTTTGCCGCGCCCGGCGGCGGTCGCCTATGCGGTCGAAAGCATGCGTTTGACGACAAGGCTCATGCAGGCTGCGTCCTGGCTGCTCCTCCAGCGCGCCGTCAACGAAGGCGAACTGACCCGCGCCGAGGCTACTGCCGAAAAACGCAGGATTCGATTGTCCGAGCAAAATGTTGTCTCGAACAAGGATGTTCTTGCCAAATTGCCGCCACGTCTGCGTGACCTCATCGGGCTATCGCTACGCCTCCAGGCGCGCATCATCCATCTCGATCTTCTGATCTATAAGTCGCGTGATACGCGCGCCAACGGGAAGATGCCGCAAAGTCCAGTGGAACATCAGATCGAGCTATTGCGGGCAGCACTCGCCGCCCCGCGTGTGCCCTCGCCGACAATGTGACAGCGATCACAACTTCTTCACCGACCATTGCGTCACCGGTAGGGCTGGACGCCAGCCGTGAAAGGAACCGAGAGGATCAGCGTGGGCGATTTCAATGCGCAGAAGGCCGCCTCCTAACGCCTTGAACCGGGAAATGAGCTCTGCTTCCGTCTCGATGGTCACCGCATTGACGACGAGCCTCCCGCCGCTCGGCAGGGCGGCATAGGCACTATCGAGGAGCTTTGTATCGCCGCCTCCGCCGCCGACGAAAATCGCCTGCGGCTGTGGCAGATTCGCGAAGGCCTCCGGCGCCTTGCCGGTTATGATCTCGAGTTGCGGCACGCCGAGGCTCAAGGCATTGCGCGTGATGCGGCTTGCGCGATCGGCCCGCGACTCGATCGCGATCGCCCGGTTTGCGGGGTGGCAAAGCAGCCATTCGATCGCAACTGACCCAGAGCCCGCGCCGACATCCCACAAAAGCTCGCCACGCCTCGGCGCCAGCGATGAAAGCGCAACGGCGCGAACCTCCCACTTGGTCAGCTGGCCATCGGTTTCAAACCAGGAATCGGCGAGACCGCTTGCGACTGGAAGAATCTGTGATTGGGCAGTCGCAGCGATTTCGATCGCGACGAGATTCAATGGATCGATTCCCTCCACGCCAAATGCCTGAGCTGTGCTCTCACGCAGGCGCTCTCTCGGGCCTCCCATCGCCTCCATCACAATGATCCGCGATGGGCCGAGGCCTTTCTCGCAAAGGAGCTTTGCAAGGCGTGGCGGCGTCGTCTCGTCCCACGATAGGCATAGGATTTTCGCGTGCGGCTGCAGTGCCGGAATGATCCGCTCGAACTCGCGCCCATGCAGAGAGACAAGGCAGCACTCTTGCAAGCTCCAGTTGAGCCGTGCCGCCGCAAGGCTGAAAGCTGAAGGCGCCGGCAAACATTGCATTTCTTCAGGGCGCACATGCGCGCTGAGTAAGCTGCCGGCGCCGTAAAAGAAAGGATCGCCGGAGGCGAGGACGCAGACGGGCGATCCTCGCCGCGCGAGAATTTCCGGAATTGCGGCCGCCATCGGAGAAGGCCAGGTCATGGTTTTGGCCGCGAGCGGACCCGCAAGCGCGAGGTGGCGGGCGCCGCCCACAACCAATTGGGCTTGCGCGAGCAGTGTCCGCGCGGCAGGAGAAAGAGCCTCGGCGCCGTCTTCGCCGATGCCAATCAGCGACAGCCATTTTCCGCAAGATGGCGAAGTCATGAGATCGTGAACGAAAGTTTGGGAGAGAGGCGATGCGGGTACTCCTGCTCGGCGGGACATTGGAAGCGAGCAAGCTCGCGAGCCTGCTTGCCGGGCAAAGCGGCATCTCCGCCGTATTGTCGTTTGCCGGCCGCACCAAATCGCCGCGCGTGCCGGAGATTCCCACGCGTATTGGAGGCTTTGGCGGCGTTGAGGGGCTTAGAGCCTATATCGAAGCCGAGCGCATCGACGTGCTCGTCGATGCCACGCATCCATTCGCCGAACAAATCTCGCGCAACGCGGCCATTGCGGCGGCGATGGCGAAAATTCCGCTTGTCAGTCTGTCGCGCCCGGCTTGGTGCGCTGAAGCCTCCGATCGCTGGATCGACGTCGCCGGTATGGCCGCTGCCGCCGCCGCGCTCGGGCGCGAACCGAAACGTGTTTTTCTGACGGTCGGACGGCTGCAGATCGAAGCCTTCGCCGCAGCGCCCCAGCATTTCTATCTTGTTCGCGCGATCGAGCCGCTCATGCCTGCACCAAGCTTGCCGCGCCATCGCGTCATCCTGGGGCGTGGCCCCTTCGCGCTTGAAGCGGAGGAAAAGCTCTTGCGCGAGGAATCGATCGAGGTGATCGTGACAAAGAACAGCGGCGGCAGTGCAACATTTGCCAAACTCCTCGCGGCGCGGGCTCTCGGTGTGCCGGTCGTCATGGTCGCCCGGCCGCAACAAGCCTCTGGGCCGGTCCTGAACGACCCGGCCGACGTCATGGCTTTTCTCTTTCGTCATCAGAGAAGCTTGCTTCATCAGGGAACCTTAGCCCCGCGCGAGGTATAGACGAAAGGCGCAGCCGCACCCCGAGGAACAATACGCGTTTCGCTAGAACCGACGATGATCAGCGTGCTCATATCGGCAAGGCCAGGATCGGCGGCATCGAGCGTCTCGATCGTGATATGCTCATCCTCCCGCCCTACCGCGCGCGCAAATACAACCGGCGTCGAAGCGGGTTTCAAGTCTCGCAGCAGCGCGAAAGCGTCATGGATGCGGTGCGGCCGCGCGGCCGAGGCGGGGTTATAAAGCGCGATCACGAAATCCGCACTTGCCGCCGCCGCGAGACGCTTTTCCACGAACGGCCAAGGCTTAAGATTGTCAGACAAGGAAATTGCGCAAAAATCATGCCCCAAAGGGGCGCCGATCCGCGCCGCCGCTGCTTGCATGGCCGAGATTCCGGGGCTCACCGCGACGTCGATGTCCCGCCAGCCAGGTTCACCTTCATCGATCGCCTCGAAAACGGCCGCCGCCATTGCGAAAATGCCGGGATCGCCGCCGGAGACTAAAGCGACATGGCGGCCCTCCTCAGCCAAGCGCAAAGCATGGCGCGCACGCTCCAATTCAGCCCCGTTGCCGCTTTGGTGGCGCCTCTGCCCCGGTTTGAGAGGGAGCCGCTCGAGATAGGGGCCGTAGCCGACAAGATCAGTCGCATTCGCAATGAGGCCCAATGCTTCGGGGGTGATCCATGCCTCGCTGCCCGGGCCAAGGCCAACAATCCGCAAGCTTCCCGGCGCACTCATGGATGCCTGCCTTGGCCGGGAATAAGGATGGTTGCAAAATAGGGCGCATGATCGTCCGTCTTGGCGGCAAGCGGAACGATCGTCTCGGTGTCGCTCGTGCCATGTTCGACATAGATCGCTGTGGAGAGCCGTCCGGCCTCGGTGATCGCCGCGCGGATTTTCGAAAGATTGGCGCCGATCTTGATAATGACCACCGCATCGGCTGCACCAAGATGACGGTCCAAAGCCGCGCGGCCGAGCGTGCCTGGAAGGACGCTCAAGACATCGTCGCCCCAGGCCATCGGCATCTTTGCCGCGCTCCAGCACCCCGACATGCCGGTCACGCCTGGAACGATCTCGACGCTGAAGCGATCCTTCAGCCGGGCATAAAGATGCATGAAGGATCCGTAGAAAAGCGGATCGCCCTCGCATACCAGAGCGACATCGCGGCCTTCGGTGAGATGCGCCGTAATGGCGGTTGCCGTCTTCGCGTAGAAGCCGCGCAGCGCCGCGACATAGGCTGGATCGCAGAAGTGGGTTTCCGTGGTCAAGGGATAGAGCAACGGCAATTGGAGGCATGTATCAACAAGCCAGCGGTCGAGGATGGCGCGGGCTTTTCCGCGCGCGCCTTGCTTGGCGAAATAGGCAACAACTGGAGCGGCGGCAATGATTTTCGCGGCTTTGATTGTCACGAGGTCGGGATCGCCGGGGCCGAGGCCGACGCCGTATAAGCGGCCGTACTTCGAGGAAAATCCGGTCATTCGGATTCGCTCGCGATGGCATTCAAGGCAGCCGCGGCCATGGCGCTGCCCCCCTTGCGCCCTTTGATGGCAATGAAAGACGCGCGGGCGTCGGCGATGAGCGCGTCTTTTGATTCCGCCGCGCCGACAAAGCCGACCGGCATTCCAAGGACGCAAGCAGGCCGCGCGGAGGTTTCATCGAGCATGTCGAGAAGATGAAACAGAGCGGTTGGCGCATTGCCGATGGCGACGACCGCGCCATCGAGTCTATCGCGCCAAAGTTCGAGCGCGGCAGCGCTGCGCGTCGTTCCGAGCTTTTGCGCGAGCGATGGGACGCCTGGATCCTCGAGCGTGCAGATGACCTCGTTTGCGTGCGGCAACCGTGCCGCGATGATGCCACGTGCAAGCATTTTCGAATCACATAGGATCGGCGCTCCTTGCCATAACGCTCTCCGCGCTTGCGCCACGGCCCCGTTCGAAAATACGAGATCGCCGGCGATCTCGACCATGCCGCAGGCGTGAATCATGCGCACCGCGACTTGTTCTTCGTCGCGGGCGAAGCGGGCGAGATCGGCCTCAGTACGGATCGTCGCGAAGGAGCGGCGATAGATTTCCGCTCCGTCGCGCAAATAATTGTAA
Organism: Methylocapsa sp.; assembly: GCA_003162995.1. Taxonomy (GTDB): domain Bacteria; phylum Pseudomonadota; class Alphaproteobacteria; order Rhizobiales; family Beijerinckiaceae; genus Methylocapsa. The sequence goes on from PLUZ01000187.1 coordinate 7,963, forward strand.
CGGCTCAATACGGGTGCCCCTCTCATCGGTTTTCCAAGTCGCTCAGCCGCCCGCCTTTTCCTGCGATCGTTTCAAAAATGCCGTGCACCGCCGCAAAGCCGAGGCGCTGCGCATCGCTTATACCAGCATCGCGCGCGGTTTGATTTGCAACAAGATCGTAGAGTCCCTCATGCGCTATGAGGGTCAAGGGTGCCGCCGCTTGCCGCGCGCAGCCTTTGGCGCAGCCCGACACATGCAGCGCGACGCCGGTTGTGCAGAGCCGCCGTGCTGGAAACATCAAAGCCAAGGCGTCGGAGCGGGTATCGGTGGTGCCATGCGTGCAGCTGGATGCACCGCCACAGGCCACGACCGCCAATCGTGCATCCCCGCGATCGACGATGAAACTATGCGTGGCGCAATAGGTGCTTATGGCATCGGCTTGCGCGTCTGAAATATCCGGCAAGAGCAGCGCGCGCCAGGGCGTGAGCCTGATCTCGCCGGCGCCGAAAATTTCGGCGGCCCACGCTGCGGCGTCAAGCATGTTTGCATCAAGATTTCCGAAAGCCGCGCCAACCCCGAAGCAGTGTTTGTCATGGAAGCGTATCAAGCCAATCGGACAAGGGTCTTCGATAATGCTGCGCCTTGGAGGCTCGGCGAGGAACAGTCCGGCCTCTCCGGCAATCGCATTCGCCCCGCAACTCTCGATAAGGTTCTGCATCCGGCGTGGGGGCTCGGCCATTGATGATCCGAGTCTCAGGAAAATCGTCGCAAGCCGCGACGCAATACCGGGGATAGCGTCTCCCCTGCAGTGTCCCAGAAAAATTGCCTTGTTTGCGTCTCCTCCAATCCCGATAGCGAAAGATTGCGTGCCTTCTGTCCAATCGAAACGGATATCGGCTGGGATAGAGCCAAGCGAAAGGCCGCTTCCATCATCGACGAGAAAACTAAATTTCGGCGGTAATGCATGGAGAGCCTTATTGGCAGCAAGCATTGCTTCGAGCGCCTTGGCTGCGTCACCTGCCTCGCTCCGCCCATTGAGCCCAGCCAAAGGGCTCACCAGAACGTTGCGAACCGCTTCCGTTGCCACGTCCTCATCAATGAGGCCAAACCCGTCGAGTGTTTCGATCAGCGCGGGCAGGGCGCTCTCGCGGACCCCCCGGATTTGTAAATTGCCGCGCGCGGAAAGATCGAAAAGCCCATTGCCATGGTCGCGCCCGGCTTGCGCGATCCCGCGCATGATGGCGGCTGCGACAATGCCGCCGCTGATCCGCAGCCGCACGAGAAGGCCGTCCTTCACTGGCATCGGCCGTCGCGCGCCGGGACACCAGCCTTTGCGCAAGGGAGCCTTGCTCATCATGCGAGTGTCTCCCGCATCGAGGCAAGGCAGGCAAGCGTCGAATTCCGCCGGCTCTGCCAGAAGCCGCGGGTAAGCGCCTCCTCGAAGCGCATGACGATTGCACGCGCGGCCTTCGGATTGGCGTTGACCAGAAAATCCCGCACCAAAGGCGTGCCAAGGGTCGCTTCGAAGAGAAGCTCGAAATGCCTGCTTGCGACCGCATCGGTCAGCACCGCGAGAGCATAGAGATGGTCGATCGTTCCGGCGATTTCGGCGGCGCCGCGATGGCCGTGGCGCATCTGCCCGGCGATCCAGCGCGGATTGCTCGCCCTGGCACGCACCACCCTGGCGATTTGCTCTTCCATCGTTCGCACTTTGAGAGCGCCGGGGCGTGCCGACTCGAGATGATAGATGGCAGCATTATTGCCGAGCATTTGTGCAGCCGCGGCAAAGCCTCCCTCATGATCGACGATGGCGTCGGCGTCGAGAATGTCTTGCTCGTCCTGATCTTGCACATGAATGAGAGCGTCGGCTGCCGCGACGCGTTCGGTGAAGGCTCCCGTGGCGATCGCTTCTCCTTGCGCGCCGCAATAAGCATGCGAGGCCGTGGCAAGATAGCGCGCGCCAAGTGTTTCACGCGCAACTGCGGAATTCTCATCGATCGCACGCGTAAGGCCGATCCCATAGGAGCCCGGCGCGGCGCCGAAAACGCGCAACAGTTTTCCAGGCGCGAGCCTGCGCGTTGCCGCAAAAGGGTTCATCTCATCGTCTTCATCGCATTCGCTTAATGCTTGCACGGCCTGATCGAACAAAGTGATCTGGGCCGGAAAGACATCGCGGAAAAGCCCCGAGATCCGCAAGGTGACGTCGATGCGCGGATGTGTCAGGCGCGCGTTAGGAACGATCTCGAAGCCGGTCACACGCGAGGACGCATGGTCCCATATGGGTTTGACACCCATGAGCGCGAAAGCCTGCGCGAGATCGTCGCCGCCGGTGCGCATGGTCGCGCTCGCCCAAAGGTCCATGACAATTCGTTTCGGCCACTCGCCATGATCCTGGACATGCCGGTTCAAGACTTCCTCTGCGGCGCGCCGGCCAATTTCCCAAGCGGTGCGCGTCGGCACCGCACGCGGATCAATGCCATAGAGATTGCGTCCCGTGGGGAGCACATCGATGCGTCCGCGCGATGGAGCGCCGCCTGGTCCGGGCTGGACAAAGCGGCCATCGAGCGCGGCGAGGAGCGACGCCTTTTCCGCCTCCCCGCAGCAATCGATAAGAGCGTGCATCCAGTCAGGTAGCGAAGGGCTGCCATCCTCTTGGGGCGGGCAAGCGTCTTCAAGCGTTTGCGCAAGTGCTTCGACGGTTGCATCACGCAAGGCGGGCTCCGGGGAATGCCCGAAGACATGCAAGCCATCGGCAATCCGCATGTCCTTGAGATCGCAAAGCCAAGCGTCGAGATGGCGCAATGCAGCGGCTGGATCGGCCGCGTCCTTGAGCCCGCTGTCTTGAAGCAACCCTGTATCCCTCGCGCGTTCGAGGATTGCTTGTGCCAAGAGGCGTGCGCGCTTGGGATCAAGCGACTCGGCAATCGCATATTCATCGAATAGGGCTTCGATTTCGAGCGCCGGTCCATGGTTGCCGGCAAGCGTCAACGGCGGCGTCATGTGGCCGATGGTGAGCGCGCAAATGCGCCGTTTGGCCTGCGCGGCCTCACCCGGATTGTTGACAATGAATGGGTAAATGACGGGCAGCGGTCCAAGCACCGCCTCCGGCGCGCACTCCTCCATGAGAGCCACCGCTTTGCCAGGCAGCCATTCTAGCGTGCCATGGGTGCCGCAATGGATCATCGCATCGATATTTTCAAATTTGCGGAGCCAGACATAGAAGGCGACGTAGGAATGGCATGGCGGCAAGCTTGTATCATGATAGTCCGCCTTGCGATTTGCGGCGCTCCCGCGAGCCGGCTGCAAGGCGATGAGCAAATTGCCGGTGCGCACGGCCCGGAACGCGAATGCGCCGTCACGAGCCTCCGCGTCCAGCGGACCCCAATGCACGCGCATCGAACGGACAAAGTCTTGCGGCATGGAATCAATCGCCGCGGCATAATCGGCGAGTGTCAGGTTTTCGGTTGCCGCCGCCCCTTCGAGGTGGTGCATCAATGCGTCCGGGTGCGGGAGCGGCCCGATGCTATATCCGGCCTCGCGCAGCGATCCGGCAATCGAGGCAACACTCTTGCCTGTGTCTAGTCCCACGGCATAGCCGCTACGTCCTTCCTTGCCCGGATAATCCGAAAGGATGCAGGCGATTTTGCGATTCGCGCGAGGGGTCTTGCGCAAGCCGACCCAAGCGGCGGCNNCCGGGAGGACGACATTCATGGCGAGATCGGCGGCGCCGAGGCCGCGCGGGTTTTCCCGCCATTGCGCTTCGGTCGCGCTGGCAAAAATCGCTTGCAGGACCGGCGCATCGGCACCGTCAAGAACGCTTGCTTCGCCTTCAAGCCGCGCCGAAAAGCCTGTTGTATTGACGATGACATCCGGTTTATCGCGGGAAAGTTCGGCACGAACAAAGGCGATGGAATCCGCGTCCTTTAGGCTCGCAACGAAGATCGCGGTAACTTCGAGCCCGCGTCCGGCGAGTGAATCCGCGAGCGCGCCTATCGGCGCCGTGTCCCTGGCAAGCATCAAGGAACGGTAGAAGACGATGAGCGCCTGGCCCTTGGCGTGATCGCGCTTACGGCAGCCTGCCTCAAAACGGCCTGCCGCCGGAATTGCTGTTAGGCTTGGCGGTTCCCGCCATGCAAGCGGCCTGCGCGCGCGGCTCTCGATGAAATCGAGCAGCGCCGCGATGTGTTCCGTCCCACCATGCTGAAAGGCGGCGTGAATAGAGCGGAGATCAACGGCGGGCACCGTTGAGGCGGCGTCGAGCCGGCCATCTTCCATCGCGTCGCCCGGCACGATGGCCAGTGCGAATTTTTGGGCTCGCGCCGCGCGGGAAAATTCCTCGATGCCGTAGCGCCAATAGTCAAGACCGCCAAGGAGACGGATCAGGACGAAACGCGCTTGGCTCGCGGCCTTCTCGATGTAAAGATCGACCGAATAGGGGTGCTTGAGCGTGCCAAGATTGGCGAGCCGCAGGCTCATGGCATCGTCCGGGCGCCGTTGTGCGGCGGCCGCGACGAGATTGAGATCGCTGTCGGAAAAGGAGAGAAACAGGAGGCCCGCCGGGGTTTGTCCAAGATCAACGGCTGCTTCAGCCTCGTCGAGTGATCGCTGCTCCGTCCGGAGGAGATGCATCCCTCAGGCTCCTTCGCTCGAAAGCAGCCGGGCGATCGACGTTTTGTCGAGACCTTTTTCGCCGATGACAACGAGGCGCCCGTGACGCGGTTCGTCAGCGCGCCAAGGCCGGTCAAAATTCTTTTGAAAGCGATTTCCAACGCCTTGGACGAGAAGCCGCATCGGTTTGCCACGCACCTCGACAAAGCCTTTGATCCGCAAGACATCGTGGCGCTCCGCGATCTCGGCCAATCGGTGAAGCCAAGCATCGCTATCGGCGATTGCGCCAATTTCAAAGGCGGCGCTGTCGAAATCGTCGTGATCGTGCTCGCTCAATCCATCATGGTGCGATGGCCTCTGGGCAAGATCGTCCTCGGCGGCGGCATCGAGGCCGAGCAGGATGGCGGCGTCGATCCGGCCTTCGCGGGCGGGCACGATTTTTACGGCGCGGGGGACAAGCGCCGCGATGTCGGCGGCGATGCGGCGTTGCTCGGAGTGATCGATGAGATCGGACTTATTGAGCACGACGAGATCGGCGCATAACACTTGATCCTCAAAAACTTCTTCGAGTGGATTGTCATGTGCGATGGAAGGATCGGCCTCGCGCTGGCGCGCCAATTTGACTGGATCGTCGGCGAAGCGTCCATCGGCGACCGCCTTGCCGTCGACAACCGCGATCACGCCGTCGACGGTTAATCGCGCGCGAATGGCCGGCCAATCGAAGGCCTTCACCAAAGGCTTGGGCAAAGCAAGGCCGGAAGTCTCAATGACGATGTGGTCAGGCAGCGGATCAAGCGCGAGAAGTCTTTCGATCGCGGGCAAGAAATCGTCGGCGACGGTGCAACAGATACAGCCATTGGCGAGTTCGATGATAGTTTCCGCGCCGCAGGTGAGATCGCCGCAGCCATTCAATATGTCCGCATCGATGCCGATATCGCCAAATTCGTTGATGATGAGGGCGAGGCGGCGGCCGTTGGCATTTTCCAGCAGGTGGCGAATAAGGGTCGTCTTCCCCGCGCCAAGAAAGCCGGTGACGATCGTTACCGGGATTTTGGAAAGACGGTTCATGAAAAACACCCGGTTCCTGCCATGTCGCGGGTGCTAGAATGGGGGAGCCGAACGAACCCGGCTCCTTCGCCGGCGGCGAGCAAGCCGCGCCGGCATCGATGATTGGCCAGGGCACCCCGCCGGCCTTCGCTCGATTGAACGGCAGGTTTCCTGGCTCGCGGATCATCGCCTCGCGCCGCCTTCCCAGGTTGCGGTTGCCCGTGTCCCAGTGGCGTATCGGCGTAAGGCTACCCGCTGACAGTTGCGGGGGCAGCTGTGGCTTNNCCACATTCCCTTTTACCCCTCGAAGCGAGGGACCGTTACGCAAACGACACTAGACCGAACGGCGGAAGTGTCAATCCGCCCCGGTTTGCGTGGAGATCTGATGCTCGATCGCGATCCGGATCAGATCGGCGGTGCGGGCAAGGCCGAGCTTGTTCTTGATATGGCTGCAATTGTTCGCCACCGTCTTGTAACTGAGGCCGATCGTTTCTGCGATCCGCAGCAGGCTGTAGCCTTCGCCGAGAAGCCGGAGAATTTCGAGATCGCGGCGCGTCAGATCCTTGAAAGGATGCGACAGAGGAGACCGTCCGGACGTCCGGACGCTGAGTAGGGCGAGTTCCTGCGCAATCTCCGGCTCGATGTAATTGTGCCCGGCGGCGACACGAAAGATGGCGCTCGAGATCTGGTCGGCCGGCGCGTTCTTCGTCACATAGCCGCNNCCCCCGCCTCGAAGGCGCGGGCGACATGAATCGAATCGTCGTGCACGCTGAAGACAAGGATGCGGACAGAATCATCTTCAATTTTCAGCCGCCGGATCATTTCCAGCCCGCCGCTCCCTGGCAGGTTGAGATCCATGATGACAAGGTCCGGGCGATCCTCCTTGAAACTTGCCAAGGCTTCCTTCGCCGTCGCCGCTTCGCGGATCTCTGCGTCCGGCTCGGCGGCGATGAGGCGGCGGAGACCGGCATGAACAATCGGGTGGTCGTCGACGATAAGAACCTTCATGCATCGCCTGCGAAGGAAGCAGCGCGAACCTGAGTGCTTGCCGCTGGAAAGGGTAGGGTGGCCGTGACCGAGAGGCCGTGCTCCGGTTCTCGCATGAGATCGAGGCGGCCGCCAAGCGCTTGGACGCGCTCCTGCATTCCGGTCAGCCCGAAGCCGAAACCTGCTGTTTTGTCCATTCCGTGACCATCATTCGTGACCTCGATGGTGACGCGGTCAGGCTCCGGACCATCGGCTGGTACTGATGTCACCGATACCAAAATCTCCGCTGGATCGCCATGGCGCACCGCATTGCTCAAACTTTCCTGGACAATGCGATAGATCGTGATGTCGATCAAGGCGCCAAAGCTAGCCGCGTCCGGAGGAAGGCTTACTTTAAAGTGGATCCCCGGATGGCGCCTTTGCCAGAACTCGACCATGCTCATGATGGCTGCAGCCAAACCGAAGTCGGCCAGGACACCCGGGCGCAAGCGGCCGAGCATTGTCCGGATCTGCCGCTGTATGTGGGAGACGGAGTCCAAGGCCGAGCGGGTCTGCCGGGCGATCTCGGCACTGCGCCCCTGATCGGCAAGCCGCGCGATGCCGGCAAGGTCGACGTTGATGGCAAAAAGAAAAGGACTGATCTCATCGTGCAGATCCCGCGCGATTTCGCCCCGTTCCTCTTCCTGCAATGTCAATAGCTGCTCGTTCAAGCGGCGCTTCTCCTCATCCATCTCCATGAGTTCGGAAGCCATCCGGTTGAAACTGCACTGAAGCCGTGCCAATTCCGGTACCGTGTTGCCGCCGATCCTCGTCTTGTAATCCCCGTGGCCGATCTGTTTGAGCGCGAGGCCAAGGTGGTCCAAGGGCCGCAAGACGCGGCCAATAAAGACATAGATGAGCAGAATATTGAGGCCGAAGAACAGAGCGAGCACGCTGAAGCCGTCGCCAAGATCGTTCCAAACTTCGAGGATCTCGTTTGCCGGGTCGGTCTCGATGACAATGCTCCCGTAATCTTGTCCCTCTATCGTGATCGGAACTCGGGCGGCAACAGGCGTTATGCCGAGGAACCGGACGAACCAGCGTGGCACCGTCCCAAAATGCGACCCTTCCGGGGAGGGTTTCACGGCGGCGGCGCCACCGCCGGTCAGGGACACGCGAAGATGCCGGTTGCCTTCGAACGCGGCAACCAGCGTTTCGAGGTCGCGCCGCCGGTCAGTGGAGTCCGGAAGCTGTGCCAACCCGCTTTTGACAATTTGCTTGCCGACTTGCAGCGCAGAATTCATTTCAGTCTGCACCGACCGCGAGGCGTTGAAAGACACAATTGTGCCTTCGACAGCGAGGCTGGCGATTAGAACGATCGCAATCAGACAGATCAGGCGAAATCGAAGAGACATCGTGCTCGGCAATGTTGCCCGGTGGCATCACCGGCGCCAGACAGAAGGGGAGCATGCCCTGAGAACGGGAGCAATGCCTGCTCGAGGAAACAAGATAAATTCCTGAACATTTGGAGATATTTTTGCCCGGTGAGTTCGCGAAGGGGAAGCCTTCGACATTTCGCCGGGACAATTTATGACGGCCGGCTGTTCCTTATGAAAGCATGCGCCACGGCTGTGGCCGATGGGATGCGCCGGTTCGCTCTACCCTGCTGTTCAGGAAATATTCCCGAAAGATACGGGAGTTTTTCTGGAATATTCTGGGAAGGCTGAGCGTGGCTCTTTGGCTATTACAACACTATAAACCATCCATATAATACTCAAACTGGAAGAAAAATTCTATTGTATATGATGAACTATGCCTGCGCCTGGCAAAATGTGTAAAGTGCATCCATGCAACAGTGCCTAACTATTTTTCGGTCGTGTTCAGAAATTCTATTGCCTCTCGAATTTTATGATTTTAATCATCGGCATTGTTTGGCACGCCCGGAAAAGTGGATTTAGGAGAAACATCATGCTGCGGATGGCTGGCGTCCAGAGAATTTTGGGCATCGGCGCGGTGCTTTGGTCATCGGGAATGGCACAAAGTTTTGCGCAGACCGCCACGCCCGATACGACAATCGCGCTTCCAGAAGTGGAGGTGGTGGCGACCTCGCCGCTCCCAGGCGGCGGCGAGGACGCAGACAAAATCCCGGCCATGGTGCAAACCGTGCCGGCGGAGGATTTTGCGCGGACGAATTCCCCCAGCGTGACCGACACACTGCAGCAACAAATCCCGGGCGCCGTATCGATCGATGTTAACGGCAATGATTTCGCGCAGGATTTGCGCTATCGCGGCTTCGTCGCCTCACCCATCCAAGGAACGCCGCAAGGCCTCGCCGTCTATCAGAACGGCATTCGCGTCAACGAGGCTTTTGGCGATACCGTCAATTGGGACCTTATCCCGCCGCAAGCAATCTACCGCGCTGACCTATTCACGAATAATCCGGTCTTCGGCCTCAACGCGCTCGGCGGCGCGGTCAGCCTGCAGATGAAAAACGGGTTTCTCTGGCAGGGACTTACCACCCAAGTCATGGGCGGCTCTTACGGCAGAGTCAGCGGATTGTTCGAATATGGTAAGCAGATTGACGATTACAGTCTCTACATCACAGGCGATGCGACACATGATGACGGCTGGCGGTATTTTTCGCCGTCGTCGCTCTTCCGTCTTTATGGCGATCTTGGCTACCGCGCGCCTGGCAACGAGCTTCACCTCATCGCCTCGGGCGCCAGCAGCAATATCGGCATCGTCGGCGCGACTCCGATCCTACTGATTGACCAGGATTACCGCTCGGTCTTCACCTCCCCGCAAACTTCGCTAAACCAGGCGGGCTCGCTTGCCTTCACCGGCAAATTCAACATCAATCCGGACTGGACCGTCCAAAGCAATTTCTATCTTCGGAGTTTCGAACAAAGGCATGTCGATGGCAATGATGCTGCCATCCAGGATTGTGGCCTTCCCGGGGCACCGACCGGCCAACTGTGTGACACGAACAATGGATCTTTCATCATCAATCAACAGGGCCAAATCGTCGCTTCGACTGGATCACCCAATTCTTTTCCCTACGGGGTGATCGATCGCACCTGGGTGCATGCGAATACCGTGGGCACCTTGTTGCAGGCGACTGATACCGGCAAAATTCTCGACCATGACAATTATCTCAACTTCGGGGGCAGCGTCGATCGTAGCTGGTTGAGCTATAGCGC
>PLUZ01000187.1:17773-34144 GCA_003162995.1 Methylocapsa sp.
TCGCCGAAATCACAACACTGGATGCGACAGGAACCGCACCCCAACTTAATGCCAACAATACTTTCACGCGGCTCAATCCCGTCGTCGGCATGACATATAAGATATTACCCAATCTTACCGCCTACGCCGGTTATTCGGAGGCGAACCGGGCGCCGACGCCGCTTGAACTCAACTGCTCCAGCCCAACGCGGCCTTGTATTCTTGCCAGCACGCTCATCTCCGATCCGCCGCTGCAACAAGTCGTCTCGCATACGCTCGAGAGCGGTCTGCGCGGCAATTTCGCGATCCCGGCGGGCGGATCGATCGCTTGGAAAGCGGGCCTCTATAGAACCGATAGCACCAATGACATCATCCAGCTCGCAAGCGTCGTGCTGGGGACGGGCTATTTCACCAATGTGCCGGAGACCCTGCGCCAAGGCGTCGAAGCGCAGGCCAATTTGTCGATGGGGCCGTTCAGCGCCTACATCAATTATGCCTATGTCGACGCGACCTATCAATTCGCCGGCACACTGAGTTCCCCGTTCAATCCCTATGCCAATGCGAATGGCGATATTTTCGTGACTCCAGGCGACCACATTCCCGGCATTCCCCGCCAGCAATTAAAGGTCGGCGGCGATTATGCGTTCACGCCGCAGTTCAAGGCCGGGTTCGATGTGCTCATCGTCGGCAGCCAATACTACGTCGGTGATGATTCGAACCAGAACCCGCAATTGCCCATGTATTGGGTGGCAAATCTCCACGCATCCTATCAGATCACCGATAATGTGCAGTTCTTTGGCCTTATCAACAATCTGTTCAATAATCATTTCGCGACCTATGGCACGTTTTTTGACACGGGAACCGATGCGCAATATGCCGGCAACCCGGTCAATTTCGTCAGCAACCCGCGGACGATCACGCCCGCCCAGCCCATCGCTTTCTATGGCGGCGTGAAGGTCACTTTTTAGCGGTTGGCCGCGAGGGGATATGCGCGGTCCGGGCAAGGTTCATAGTCACCTTTGGTACGACGACATCCCGGCGCAGGGGCTTTTCTTCACCCGTGCCATGCGCTAGTTCTTTGGAGCACGTCACAAGGCCGCTCCAAGAACAAGCATTGGGACCTCCATGACAAATCAGGCCCGCTTCACGATCAATAGTCTCTTGGAGGGCAAGAGCGCACTTGTGCACATCACGCCCGTTGCACCCGATGGAACTTTACTAGGGAGCCCGGCGCCTGGTCTCCAGGGATCGAAGGGATTGGGCCTCGAAATTGAAAATATCGCCGCTCTGCCAGACGCCGGGGATTATTCGCAGCACGAATTCTATCTTGCCAATTTCACGGCGTCCGAGATTGCCTATTGCACCAAAGAGCCCAAAACAAAGGCGGCCTTTCAAGGCCTCCTCGCGGCCAAGCGTGCCATCGTCAAATCAGGGGCGGTGAGCAACCCGCCGGAAGGCCATCGCAGCATCGAGATCAGTTTCGATGGCGAAGGCAGACCCGCCCATCCCGGCTGCCTCTTATCGATCAGTCATACGGAGACAATCGCCGTGGCCATTTGTTTTCGGCTTGGCGAGCTTGCCTGGCCGGCGCCGGCTGCCGCTCCCGCAACCGGAGGGGAAGCCGCTCGCCCCCAAATTCGGAAATATTCGCTCAAAACCAGGATTTTTGCGTTTCTGGTTTTGTTGTCGTTGTTGGCTCTCTTCGCATTGGGGCTCTGGAAAGTCCTTGAATTCTTACCCCACTAAATTTTGCTGAACGGTCCGCTTTGGTTGCCGACGCCCAAACGCCAGGCTTGAGCCGCGGGAGCTTCCTGTCGGCTTTTCACGCGTTGACCAGCAGTCGTAAACGAAGACTCTATTCGATCCGCATGGCTGCTTCCCGGGCCTCGTCGAGAGCGCCAGTGAGGCTCAGCCATTCTTCTTCGGCTGCAATGAGCAATCGCTCAAGTTCGCCGCGTTGGGCGGACAAGAGCGCCGCCTTGGCGGGATCCTTGGTGAAGACGGCGGGATTCGCCAGCGTCGCGTCGATACGTGAAATCAGATCGTGAAATTTACGCAGCTTCTCCTCGATCGCTGAAATGCGCTTACTCAATTTTATCTCGTTTTTGGTGCCGCGCGGGGTCTCGTTGCGGACCGGCATCGGTTGCCGGGCCTCGCCGCCGCGGCCCGTCTTGATTTGTCTGCCATTTCCGCCGCCGGCACGCTCAAGGACATATTTGGTGTAATCGTCACTGTCGCCGTCGAACGGTTTGACCGTATGATCTTCCACGAGCCAGAGGCGGTCCGCGCAGGCGTCCAAGAGATATTTGTCATGCGAGACCAGAATGACCGCGCCGCCATAGTCGTTGATCGCCTCGATCAAGGCGGCGCGGCTGTCGATGTCGAGATGATTGGTCGGCTCGTCGAGAATTAACAAGTGAGGTCCGTTGAAACTTGCCAGCCCCAATAGAAGACGGGCCTTTTCGCCTCCCGACAATTGCACGGCCTTTGTATCGGCCTTCACATTCGGAAAACCGAGCTGCGCACATTTTGCCCGGATCTTCGCTTCGGTCGCCTCGCGCATGAGCGCGGCGACGCATTGATAGGGGGTTGCCTGCGGATCGAGATCTTCGATCTGATGCTGGGCAAAGAATCCCACCTCCAATTTCGACGAACGCCTGACACTGCCGCCTAGCGCTTTCAGCCTCCCGGAGACAAGCTTCGCAAAGGTCGATTTGCCATTGCCATTGGCACCCAAAAGTCCGATCCGGTCATCGTCAGAAATGGAAAGGGAGAGCCGCCGCAAGACAGGTTCCTCGCCGTAACCTGTGCTTGCGTCGTCCATTGCGATAAGCGGCGGGTGTAAAGGCCTTTGCGGCGAGGGCAGATGGAAAGCGAGAACCTGCCCGTCGACGATGGCGGTCACCGGTTCCATCTTGGCAAGCATCTTCAGGCGGGACTGCGCTTGCGCCGCTTTTGTCGCCTTGGCGCGGAAGCGATCGACGAAAGATTGCAGGTGCCTGCGCTGGTCGTCTTGTTTCTTTTTTTGTTTGAGCTGGATTGCTTGCTGTTCCCGCCGCTGCCGCTCAAAACTCGAATAATTACCGCGCCAAAGGGCGAGCTTGGCTTGGTCGAGGTGAAGGATATGATCGCAAACGGCATCAAGCAAATCGCGGTCATGGCTGATGACGAGGATTGTCGCCCGATAGCGCCGAAGATAATCGATAAGCCAAAGCGTACCTTCGAGATCGAGGTAATTGGTCGGTTCGTCGAGAAGTAAAAGATCAGGCTGCGAAAACAAAACGGCGGCGAGTGCGACGCGCATCCGCCAGCCGCCGGAGAAGTGATCGAGCGGCCGTTGCTGAGCAGCTTCATCGAAGCCGAGGCCGGCCAGAATGCTCGCCGCGCGCGATGGCGCCGCATGCGCTGAAATATCGGTAAGACGGGTTTGAATTTCTCCGATACGGCCCGGATCCATCGCGGTCTCGGCTTCGGCCAGCAAGCGCGCGCGTTCGATATCGGCGGCAAGCACGAAATCGGCTAAGGATTGCGGTCCGCCCGGTGCCTCCTGCTCGACCCGGCCGAGACGTGTCGCGCGCGGCAACGAGAGCGAACCCGATTCCGGCGCGAGCTCGCCCGCGATCATATTGAACAGTGTCGTCTTTCCGGTGCCATTGCGGCCGACGAACCCGACCCGTGTATAGGGCGGCAGGGCCACGGTCGCCTTGTCGAAAAGAAGCCGCGGCCCGAGCCGCAAAGTGATATCGTTGACATGGAGCATGCGGGCTTGTCGCTTACCTCGCCTTTTTTGGCAAGACCGCGCTACAGTTGGACCATGCGTGCTACAAGTCTCCGTGAAGTGACAAATTTTGCTTTTTGCGCCGCTTGGTTCAGCTTAGAGGAGCAGGAGGCGCCCCAGCGCATGCGCGGGCCGTGGGCCCATAATATCGAGTCCCTTACATGGTAGACGAGGAAGGCAACCGGTTTTCTGCCCGCGCGGCGCGCTACGCCCGTGTTGGCGCCAATGTCGGCGCGGTTGCCGCGAGAATGGCTGGCTCCCGTCTTGTCGGGGGCGGCGGGGTCTGGGGCAACCATGCGGCGGCCTTGGCGCAAGCGCTCGGTGGTCTCAAGGGACCGATGATGAAGGTCGCCCAGATGATGGCGAGCATCCCCGATCTTCTGCCGCCGGAATATGCCGAGGAATTGCAGAAGCTGCAAAGCGAGGCGCCGCCCATGGGCGCGGCGTTTGTCAAGCGGCGGATGCAGGCGGAACTCGGGGCGGAATGGCGGTCACGGTTTGCTGCCTTCGACATCCACCCGGCCGCCGCGGCGTCGCTCGGTCAGGTTCACCGGGCGGCCGCCACAGACGGCACCGCGCTCGCCTGCAAGCTGCAATATCCAGATATGAAATCGGCAGTTGAAGTCGATTTGCACCAGCTCGATATTGTGTTCTCGCTGCACCGGCGCCTCAATCCAGTCATCGATACAAGCGAAATGACGAAGGAAATCGGTGAGCGGGTCCGAGAGGAACTCGATTATTGCCGCGAAGCCAAACATGCCGCGCTCTATCGTGACATGCTCGCCAATGTCGATGAGGTTCGCGTTCCTGGCGTGCGGGCGGAACTGTCTACTGGACGGTTGTTGACAATGGATTGGCTGGAAGGCGGCAAACTGCTGGCCTTCAAACAAGCCGATGAAGCGGCGCGCAATCGCATCGCCAGAGCGATGTTCAAGGCCTGGTGGATTCCCTTCAGCCGCTTCGGCGTCATTCACGGGGATCCGCACCTTGGCAATTATACGGTCTTTGGATCGGGGAAGGACCAAGAGGCGCAGGGCATCAACCTCCTCGATTACGGTTGCATCCGGATTTTCACCCCCAAATTTGTCGGCGGCGTCGTCGATCTCTATGAGGGATTGTTGCATAAGGATTTCGCCCGCACCGTGCATGCCTATGAAACCTGGGGGTTTCGCGGTCTTACAAAGGATCTCGCCGAAACCCTGAACATCTGGGCGCGCTTCATCTATGCGCCTTTGCTCGACGACCGGGTGCGGAGCGTCGCCGATGGCGTGGCGCCGGCGCACTATGGCCGCAAGGAAGCCTTTATTGTCCATCAGGCCTTGAAGAAAAGGGGGCCGGTTCTGGTGCCGCGCGAGTTCGTTTTCATGGATCGCGCTGCGATTGGGCTAGGCGGCGCTTTTCTGCATCTCGGCGCGAGGTTGAATTTCTACCAATTGTTCCATGAGACGATGGGCAAATTTTCGGCCGATGCACTGAAGGAACGGCAAGACGGTGTCCTCGCTAAGGCGGGACTGCCGCCACCAATTTGATGGCGAAGCTGATCCAAATTCATATTGGTTTATACTTGTTGGATTATGCTTGAACACAGACGGCACCTGCCGCCAGCAAAATCATAGTCCTGCATAAAAATTTGGCAGATTCGGTCCTTTTCCCTCTTGCGCGCGACGAAAATCATTGCGAAAGCTAGAGCGAAATGAAACTTGCAACAATGGCGGGCACAATGGTTGAAAATCATGCTCAATCCGCGGGACATCCCGCGATGGACTATGCCGAACATGAAAAAACCTACCGGATGTTTGTTAAGGTCACGCAATACACCGTGGCCGGCGTGGCAGTCCTCCTCGCCTTGCTGGCTTTTTTCTTGGGCTGACTGTTGCCGGCCTAGAAGGCGCTTTCGATCGGCCACAGCTTGACCGGAGAACAAAAATCGGGCTGGGTCAAAGCCTCAAGGATTCCGGGAGCCATTCATGCTGATCGCCATTCCTGCCGAAAATGATCCGGCTGAGGGCCGTGTCGCTGCGACGCCCGAGACGGTTAAGAAACTTGTTGGCCTCGGCGCGGAGGTTCGGATCCAAACCGGCGCCGGACTTAAATCTGGCATTCCGGATCAAGAATACGTGGCCGCCGGGGCCGTGATCGTGCCCAGCACCGCGGCGGCTGTTCAAGACGCCGATATTATCCTGCGGGTCCGGCGGCCAAGCGCGGCAGATATCGCCGGTGCCAAGCAAGGCGCCGCCGTCATCGCGATCATGGATCCTTACGGGCATATTGATGCTTTGCAGTCCTTGGCATCGGCGGGCGTTTGCGCCTTCGCAATGGAACTCATGCCACGCATTACAAGGGCGCAGACGATGGACGTCCTTTCGAGCCAGGCCAATATCGCCGGCTATCGCGCCGTCATTGATGCCGCCGCCGAATATGGACGGGTCATTCCTATGATGATGACGGCGGCTGGCATGATAAAACCCGCGGCCATCTTTATCATGGGCGTCGGCGTCGCGGGGCTGCAGGCAATCGCCACCGCCCGCAAGCTCGCTGCCATCGTGACCGCGACCGACGTCCGGCCGGCGACGAAAGAGCAAGTCGTTTCGCTCGGGGCCAAATTCATCGCCGTCGAGGACGAGGAATTCAAACAGGCCGAGACGGCCGCGGGCTACGCCAAGGAAATGTCGGCGGAGTATAAGGCGAAACAGGCGGCGCTCACCGCTTCCCATATTGCCTCGCAGGACATTGTCATCACGACGGCCCTGATTCCCGGCCGTCCGGCGCCGGTCCTTGTGACGGCCGCGATGGTGGAATCGATGCGTCCCGGTTCGGTTATCGTCGACCTTGCCGTCGAACGTGGCGGAAACTGCGAATTGTCGAAGCCGGGCGAGACGGTCGTGTCAAAAAACGGCGTCAAAATCGTTGGCCCGGTCAATATCGCTGGACGCTTGCCGGCAACGGCGTCGGCGCTTTACGCAAAAAATCTGCTGGCCTTCATTGAAACGCTGATCGATCCAAAAACCAAATCGCTCGCGATCAAATGGGACGACGAACTCGTCAAGGCGACCTTGCTCACCAAGGATGGGGGCCTCGCGCATCCAAGCTTTCAAGGCGGGGGCTGAGCGCAAGATCTTTAGCCAACGATCCAAGATCTCAAACGGGAAGAAAATCAAGGAGGGCATGAGATGGCAACCGAAGTTGATCCACAGCTGCTGGAAAAGATAAGGGCTGCAGCCCAGGCGGCGCGGCAAGCTGCCGACACCGCGCAGGCCTATGCCGAGCAGGTCGCGGCCGGCGCCTCGGCGGCAAGCGGCGGGGCGATCGATCCCTTCATATTCCGGCTGGCGATTTTCGCGCTTGCCGTGGTCGTTGGCTACTACGTCGTCTGGGCCGTGACCCCTTCGCTGCACACGCCGCTCATGTCGGTCACCAATGCGATCTCCTCGGTCATCGTCGTTGGCGCCCTTCTCTCGGCCGGCATTGATGCAAGCGCAGGCGACAGTTCAAGCACAGCCCGTGTATTTGGCTTCCTCGCGCTCACTCTGGCTTCGGTCAATATTTTTGGCGGGTTCCTCGTCACCGAGCGCATGTTGTCCATGTTCAAGAAGAAGGGCTGAATCGATGTTGAACGGTAATATCGCGGCTCTTTTGTACCTGACCGCGGGGGTGCTCTTCATCCTTGCCCTGCGCGGCCTGTCTTCGCCGGAGACCGCCCGGCAAGGCAACCGCTTCGGCGTGATAGGCATGGCAATAGCGGCGGCGACAACGCTCCTCTATCAATTGCCATGGGGATTCTTATCGTTTCTGTGGGTCTTGCTTGCGATAGGAATTGGCGGCAGCATTGGTGTTTGGCGGGCCCGCACCATCCAGATGACGGCGATGCCCCAGCTCGTCGCTCTGTTTCATGCTCTCATCGGCCTTGCGGCCGTGCTCGTGGCCGCGAGCGCGCTCTACGGGCCGCAGGGCTTCGGTCTCGGCTTGCCCGATAACATTCATGGCTCGACGCTGTTTGAAATGTCGCTCGGTGCCGCGATCGGTGCGATCACATTCACCGGCTCGGTGATCGCATTTCTTAAGCTCGATGGGCGAATGACGGGCAACCCCATCCTTCTCCCGAACCGGCATGCGATCAATATTGGACTCGCAATTTTGCTCGCGATCTTCATCTTCGCGTTCATCCCGACCGAAGCCCATCTGGTGTTTTGGCTGATCGTGCTGGTGTCCTTCGCCCTCGGCGTTCTGCTTATCATACCGATCGGCGGCGCCGACATGCCGGTCGTGATTTCGATGCTGAATTCCTATTCGGGCTGGGCGGCCGCTGCCGTCGGGTTCACCCTCGCCAATCTGGCCTTGATCATCACCGGCGCACTCGTCGGTTCGTCTGGTGCTATCCTTTCCTATGTCATGTGCAAGGGGATGAACCGCTCCTTTATCTCGGTGATCCTTGGCGGCTTTGGTGGCGAAACCGCCGCGCCAGCTGGTGGCGCGGGCGAAGAAGTGGAGAGACCGCCGGTGAAGCAAGGCTCGGCGGACGAGGCTGCCAAAATCTTGCTCGCCGCGAAAAAAGTCATTGTCGTGCCGGGCTATGGGATGGCGGTTGCCCAGGCACAGCATGCCTTGCGGGAAATGGCCGACATCCTGAAAAGCAAAGGCATCGACGTCAAATATGCGATCCATCCGGTCGCCGGACGCATGCCTGGGCACATGAATGTTCTGCTCGCCGAGGCCAATGTGCCCTATGATGAGGTCTTCGAGCTCGAAGACATCAATCCGGAGTTTTCGGGTGCCGATGTCGCTTTCGTCATCGGTGCCAACGACGTGACAAACCCAGCCGCGAAAACCGATTCGTCCTCGCCGATCTATGGCATGCCGATCCTTGACGTGGAGAACGCCAAAGATGTGCTCTTCGTCAAACGTGGATTGGGATCTGGCTACGCCGGCGTCGAAAACGAATTGTTTTTTAGAAACAATACGACGATGCTTTTCGGCGACGCCAAAAAAATGGTCGATGGCATCGTGAAAGCCTTGAGTTGAAACAACAGGGCGCCGAGACTACGCGGCGCCCCCACCATGCTGGACCCTGGCAACGGTTGAGTGTTCTCCGCCGCACAGAGCGTTAAACGCTGAGAGAGGGGATGCGGAAAAGGGGAAACCGGTTTTCCGCCCGCATCCCGCTTTGAACTCATGGTCCCAGCCGGCTTCGATTGCCGTATGAGCTTATCCGGGATCGCTGCGTCTTTTTTCAGATCTAGCCAATCCTGCCAAAAGTTTCGTCGAACGCGTAGCCCGCGCCGCGCACGGTGCGGATCGGATCATTTTCGCTGTCGTTCGACAAAGCCTTGCGCAACCGGCCAATGTGAACGTCGACAGTGCGTTCGTCGATTTCCGCCGATAGCCCCCAAACGCTGTCGAGCAGCTGCGCGCGGGAAAAGACCCGGCCTGGCTTTCCCATTAAGTGCTCGAGCAGGCGGAACTCCGTCGGTCCCATATGGATATCGCGGCCGCCACGGCGGACGCGCCAGTTTTGCCTGTCGAGTGCAAGATCGCCCGCCGACAGCACGCCGCTTGCCCGGTCAGGCCGCGCGCGCCGAAGAAGAGCGTGGACGCGTGCCATGAGCTCGGGAACCGAGAACGGCTTGACCACGTAATCGTCGGCCCCGATCGCAAGCCCGCGCACGCGCTCGCTTTCTTCGCCGCGCGCGGTCAGCATTATCACGGGCAGGCTTCTCGTCGTTTCGCGCGCCCGCATCCGCCGGCAGATTTCAAGTCCCGAGACGCCGGGCAGCATCCAATCGAGGATGACGAGGTCCGGGATGGTTTCGCTAAGCCGGATTTCGGCTTCGTCGCCTCGCTCGACTCTGTCTACGGAGAAACCTTCGGCCTCGAGATTATAGGAAAGCAGCATGCTCAAGGCCGCCTCGTCCTCAACCACGAGAATGCGCGCCGCAGGTGCGGTAGTTATCCCGCGTGCAGGTGCAGGGGTAGAGCGGCTTTCATTGATATCTTGCAATTCTTTTCCCATGTTCAAACCACCGTCGTAGGCGCCTCAGATAGAGTGGTCCGGCCTTTGGGCCGGTCCATCGGCAAGGTTTCTCCGGTAACGAGATAAACCACTGTCTCGGCGATGTTGGTCGCGTGATCGCCGATTCTCTCGATGTTTTTCGAAACGAACAGAAGATGCGTGCAAAAGGAGATATTGCGCGGATCCTCCATCATGAACGTGAGGAGGTCGCGGAAAACCGAGTCCTCCAGTGCATCGAGATCTGCGTCATGGATCCAAACCGCGCGGGCGCCTTCCGCATCGCGCTCAGCATAGGCGTCAAGCACTTCCTTTAAGAGCATCGCTGCTGATTCATGCATCGACCGGAGGCCAATGGTGGCCCGCGGTATGTGCATTTCACCGGCGAGCTTGATCGCCCGCTTGGCAATGTTCTTGGCAAGATCGCCGATGCGTTCGAGATCACCAGAAATGCGGATCGTGGCGATGATCTCGCGGAGATCGACCGCCATCGGCTGGCGGCGCGCGATAGTCAGAATCGCTTGTTCTTCAATGTCACGCTGCAAGAGGTCGAGGCGCGGGTCGCTATCGACGGTCGCCTGAGCAAGGCGCGTATCGAAGTCAATTAGCGCATCCATGGCATCGGAAAGCATTTTTTCGGCGATACCGCCCATTTCAGCGATTTTCCGGCCTAGGGATTCGAGTTCCTTGTCATAAGCTTTGACAATATGATCGGGCATGACACTATCCTCTGCTGCCGGCCGCAATCAGCCGAAACGGCCAGTAATATAATTTTGCGTCTGCTTCTTTTCAGGTGACGTGAAGACCTGGGCGGTGATGCCAAATTCGATGAGTTCGCCAAGATACATGAATGCGGTATGGTCCGAGACGCGCGCCGCCTGCTGCATGTTGTGAGTGACGATCGCGATCGTATAATTTTCTTTTAATTCGTCGATCGTTTCCTCGACTTTCGAGGTCGAGATGGGATCGAGCGCAGAGCACGGTTCGTCCAGCAAAATCACTTCCGGCTGGAGGGCCACGGTGCGCGCGATGCAGAGACGCTGCTGCTGACCGCCCGAAAGCGATAGGCCCGAAGCGTACAATTTATCCTTGACCTCATCCCAAAGAGCGGCGCGCTTCAAGGCGGCCTCGACACGGTCGGCAAGCTCGCTCTTCGGGAGCTTTTCATAGAGCTTGAGGCCGAAAGCGATATTGTCATGGATCGACATGGGAAAGGGAGTGGGCTTTTGAAACACCATGCCGACACGGGCGCGCAAAAGATTGAGATCTTGCTCGGGCCGCAGAATGTTCACGCCATCGAGCAGCACTTCTCCCTCGGCCCTTTGCTTAGGATAAAGATCGTACATACGGTTTAACACGCGCAGCAGAGTCGATTTTCCACAGCCCGACGGTCCGATGAAGGCAGTCACCTTTTTCGCACATAGGGGGAGGCTGACGTTCTTCAAGGCCAGCGAGTCGCCGTAGTAAAAATTGAGATTACGAACGGTGACCTTCTGCTCCAGATTCGAGATCGCGCCTGCCAGTATCTTCGCGGGGGAGTCCGCTTTTGGGGCTGGCTCTTGAGCAGGCGGGTCTGCGGATATCGTCGCGCGGGACTCCGCCTCTTGGGCAGGCATCTCTGCAGATATCGTCGCAGCGGAGTCCGCCTCTGGGGCGGGCTTGAGGTTCGAGACATCATTCATGATGGACACCCGTCATTTCGCGCGCCTTTGCGTTTGCAGCACGCGCGCCGTGATCGAAAGTGCAAGCACGGCCAAGGTTATCAGGAGGGCGCCGGTCCAAGCCAAATGCTGCCATTCCTTGTAGGGGCTGAGAGCAAATTGGAAAATCACGGCGGGCAGGCTCGACATGGGAGCAAACAAATTGGTGCTGAAGAATTGATTGTTCAGAGCTGTGAACAGCAAGGGCGCCGTCTCGCCGCTGATGCGTGCGATGGCGAGAATCACTCCGGTGACAAGACCCGCGCGCGCGGCGCGATAGGCGACCTTGCCGATGACAATAGAGCGAGGAAGGCCAAGCGCCCTTGCGGCTTCCCGCAGCGTGTCAGGCACCAGAAGCAGCATATCCTCGGTCGTACGAACGACAACCGGAACGACGATGACAGCAAGCGACACGGCCCCGGCGAGCGCGGAGAAATGGCCCATTCTCACGACCATGACC
Source organism: Methylocapsa sp. (assembly GCA_003162995.1). Classification (GTDB taxonomy): domain Bacteria; phylum Pseudomonadota; class Alphaproteobacteria; order Rhizobiales; family Beijerinckiaceae; genus Methylocapsa. The sequence goes on from PLUZ01000187.1 coordinate 29,695, forward strand.
TCGTAAACAAAGAGACCGATCACGATCGAAGGCGCGCTAAGCAAAATGTCGTTGATGAACCGCACGAAGAAGGTGAGCTTCGAATAGCGGCCGTATTCGGCCATGTAGGTCCCCGCCAGCATGCCTAGCGGAGTGCCTATGGCCACGCCCAAAGTGGTCATGATCAGACTGCCGGTGATGGCGTTCAGCAAGCCGCCATCGGCGCCCGGCGGCGGTGTCATTTGGGTGAAGATAGCAGGCGAAATATTGCGAAGACCTTCAAACAAAAGCGTGGCGAGGATAATCGCCAGCCAACTAAGACCAATAACCACGGCCAAATAACAGAGACCGAGGTAGAACTTGGACCAGCGGCGGCGTGCGTCATAGATGGCCATGGCCTATCGCCCCTCCTGCTGATGCAGCCGCATCAACATATATCGAGAGATCGCTAGAATAATAAAGGTGATGACGAAAAGGATCAGGCCGAGTGCGATCAGCGCGGAGGTGTAAAGGTCGCCAACCGCTTCGGTGAATTCGTTGGCGATCGTTGCTGAGATCGTCGTGCCTGGCGCCAGCAGCGAAGGCGCAATTTTATGTGCGTTGCCGATGACAAAAGTCACAGCCATTGTCTCTCCCAAGGCTCGGCCAAGACCCAGCATGACGCCGCCGATAAGGCCGACGCGCGTGTAGGGGATGACAACGGAGCGGATCACTTCCCAAGTTGTGCAGCCTACGGCATAGGCCGCTTCCTTCAGGACGGGGGAAACGGTTTCGAAGACATCGCGGGAGATCGACGTGACGATGGGAAGCACCATGACCGCGAGAATGATCCCAGCGGTCAGCACTCCGATGCCATAGGGCGGGCCAGCAAATAGCTTTGAGAGAACCGGCACATTGGCAAAAGTGGCGATAAGACCCGGCTCGACATGCTCTTGCAGGAAAGGAGCAAGAACAAAAAGGCCCCAGATCCCATAAATAATCGAGGGAATCCCGGCCAGAAGCTCGATCGCGATACCGATTGGCTTGCGCAAGGTAAAGGGGCAAAGCTCGGTCAGGAAGATCGCGATGGCCATCGCGGATGGCACCGCGATGGCCATCGCGATGAGCGAGGTGACGATCGTGCCATAGACCGGCGCCATCGCACCGAACTTCTCGGTGACGGGATTCCATGCTTCAGTTGAAAGAAAGTTTAAGCCGAACGCCTTGATGGCCGGCATGGAACCTAGGACCAACGATGCGATCACTCCGCCAAGGAGTATCAAAACCGCCCAAGCCGCAGCCAAAGTCAGAAGATGAAACACAGTGTCGCCAAGCTTGAAACCGGCGAGCGACTTGGCCAACCGGCTTTCGGCTCGTTCCAGCCCAATCTTATCAACCGCCAAATTGTCGGCCACCGCATTTTCCCCGCAGCTTTACGTCATGTACCGGCATACCCAAGCGCCAGGTACGGCACCGCTCATGGCCCGGCCATTCGAGGATGCGAATGGCCGGGGACGAGATGAGGCGCAAAAGCTAGGGTAAAGCCCGCGCCCTCCCTGCCAAGTTCAGTTCACGAGCGGCTTGCCGTCCGCGCCCTTGATTTCGGCGGCCCAGCTCTTCTTGATCAGGGCGACGACCGTTTGCGGCAACGGCACATAATCGAGTTCCTCGGCCAGCTTGCCGCCCTTTTCATAGGCCCAGCTGAAGAACTTCAAGGCTTCCCTAGCGGCGGCGGGATCCTCCGGCGCCTTGGGGATGAGAATGAAAGTGGCACCGGAAATCGGCCATGACTTGGCGCCCGGCTCGTCCGTCAGGATCTGATAAAAGCCCGGTGCATTGGCCCAATCGGCACTGGCGGCGGCCGCTTGGAAGCTCTCGGCAAGTGGCGCCACGGGTTTGCCACTCTTGTTGATGACGTCGACATAAGTCATTTTGTTCTGTTTGACGTAGGCATATTCGAGATAACCGATCGCACCCTTGGTTTGTGTAACATTGTTGGCGACGCCTTCATTACCTTTGGCCCCAAGGCCGACGGGCCATTCGACGGCCGTGCTGGAACCCACCTTCGATTTCCAATCCTCGCTCACTTTCGAGAGATAATTGGTCCAAATGAATGTTGTTCCAGAGCCGTCGGAACGGTGAACGACAACGATGGCCTGAGACGGCAAGTTCGCCTTCGAGTTCAGTTTCTTGATCGCGGGATCGTCCCAACTCGTTATTTCGCCAAGGAAAATCTTGGCAAGCGTCGGGCCGTCGAGCACGAGCTCGCCAGGCTTGATCCCCTCGAGATTAACGACAGGCACGTCGCCACCGATCACGGTCGGAAATTGGACGAGCCCAGAAGCGGCAAGCTCGGCCGCTTCAAGCGGCATGTCGGTCGCGCCAAACGTGACCGTTTTGGCCTTGATCTGCTTGATGCCGCCGCCGGAACCGATGGACTGATAGTTGATCTCGACGCCAGGATGGGCGGCCGAGTACTCGCTGAACCATTTGGAATAAATCGGGTAGGGGAAGGTTGCGCCTGCCCCGGTCAACTTCTGCGCTTGAGCGGCGCTCAAGGCCAAAACGAACAACATGATGGCAACCAGCGTTCTTTTCACGAATGTCTCCCTTGCAGTCTTTCTGCCGTGTTTGATTGTCTACGCGGAATGTTACGGGCGTTTGAACAGCGGCGAAATTGCGCCGGACCCTGGGGGTCAACGACCTGGTTCGAATGGAGTGAGTGAAGGTCGATTTCCCCAAACGGCGTCTGCTTGGCACAAGATCTGGCGCGCGGCAGAGGGACGTTGCGGATGAATCGCGACGAAGCATCGAAAGGCATACTCCTTTGCCAAACGAAAATCCTCAGGGCTGGTATCGTGATGCCGATTGGCTGCGTGAACCCGCGCAGATTCAACGAGGTTGGCCTGTGCTTGCGTTGAGTTGGCGGACACAACCCGGGCAGTTTATTTCTGTGAATTGTCTTGTGGGGATTCTCGGAACCGCCCTGATTTCAGGGCGGCTGTCCCATTGTTCAATCAGATTCCGCAGGCTTTTCGTTCCCTGGGCAACTGCCTATCGCCAACGGAAGATGCGCAGCGAAACGGCGAAGGGCACCACCAGCCAAGCCGCCAGAATGGCCACGGGAACGGCCAACTGAACCAGGTTGATGCCTTGCAGCATGTTGCCGCGCATCGCGTCGATGGCCGCCGTCAGCGGCAGCGCGCGCACCACGGGTTGAATGGCCACGGGAAAGCGCGAGGCGGAGAAGAACACCCCGGAGAGAATCCACATGGGGAGCATGACCAGGTTCATCAGTCCCGACACCGCCTCCAGGGTCCTGGCGCGGGAGGCCACCAGCAGGCCCAGCGCGGAGAAGGCCAAAGAGGTGAGCACGCACAGCAGTCCCAACTGCCATAGAGACCCTCGAAACGGCACCCCGAAAACCAGGCGCGCAAAGCCCAGGAACGCCGCAACCTCGATGACCAGCATGGCCAGACGCGACAGCAGGAACGATGTCAGGTATTGCCAGCGAGGCATGGGTGAAGCCACCATCCGCTTGAGCAGCTTCTTTTGACGGGCATCGACAATCGAAAACCCAAGCCCCCACATCGCCGAGCCCATCAGGTTCATGCCCAGCAGCCCGGGCACGACAAAGTCGATATAACGCGACCCCGTCTCATGCACCAGCTCGTTTTTGGCCGGCACCGCCTCTTGCCGCCCGGCGGCGGTTTGAACGGCGCGGTCCGCCAGCAGGCGAGCTGTGCGCGCATCGGGGTTGGTGTCGTCAAACTTGTAGGCCACGCCCTCTGGCCTCTGGATGGCCAGCAGCAGAATATTTCCCGTAGCCAACGCATGCGTGCCGGCGGCCTCATCCATGGTGGCTGCCGCCAGTCCCTTGTCGGCGTCCAGGGCGCGGGTCAACTCGGCGGTGGTCGCGCCCACCTGCAAGACGTCGGCCGGCCGGTTGCGAAAGGCAATCCCCAGCCCCATGGCCAGCAGGATGGGAAAGACGAATATCCAGAAAACGGCCTCCGGCTCGCGCAGAAGCAGCCGGAACCGCACCGAGGTCAGTTGATAGAGCGAACTCTCGTCCCATCTACTCATCGCGCAAATTCCTTCCCGTCAGGCCGACAAAAACATCTTCGAGAGTCGCCGAGTGGGTGCGAAACTCGCTCAGGTGCAGCCCCTGTTCCCGGAGAGCGGCAAAGATGCGCGGCACCGCAGTGTGCAACTCGCTGACCGAAAGCTGGTGCAGGCCGGCGTCCACGCGGTGCGACTGAATGCCCGGAATGGCCTTGAGCGGCTCGGCGTCCACGACGCCGTGAGCAGCGTCGTGCGCGGAGGCCTCCTGTGCGCCGGGCTCGCAGCTGGTGACGGCAAACTCCACAATGTGCTCTCCGCCGATTGAGGCGATGAGCTGCTGCGGAGTTCCCAGGGCAATCACACTGCCATGGTCCATGATCGCGACCCGGTCGCACAGCCGCTCGGCCTCTTCCATGTAGTGGGTGGT
>PLUZ01000025.1 GCA_003162995.1 Methylocapsa sp.
CCTCGCGGATTTGGAGGCGAGGAAAGCGCAGCTCGTGGAATGGCTGCAAAAGCACGATGAAGCCATGAAAAAAGCAACCGATGACGTCATCGCGATCTATGTGCATATGAAGCCCGACGCCGCCGCCTCACAGCTTGCTGTCATGGATGATGCGACGGCTGCCGCGGTTATCGCCAAGCTCCCGCCGCGCGTCGCAGGCCCGATACTCAACGAAATGGAGGCGTCCCGCGCCGCGCATTTGACCCATGGCATGCTTGCGCCGGCGATCGCGCAGGACGGGAAAAAATCCTGACATGAGGGCGCTGATGTCCATAGCCGCCGCCGCCGTTTCATTGGCTGGATGCGCCGGCGATATAAGGGAGATCGGAAGAGAACCCGTCATGACCCCGGTCGGCACGGGGCTCATCACGGATGTGCAGCCTTCCGCAAGCGCTCTCTTCCTGCCCTCCAGGCAGCCCAATCGTCAGTCATCGATATGGGATGGAGGACGCGTCGATATATTCAGCGACCAGAGGGCCGCGAAGATCGGCGACGTCCNNGACCGTACAAATCGCAATCAATGATAGCGCAACCTTTGGCAATGCCACGGACAGATCGCTAAACTCGGAAGTAAACACTGGCTTCAATTGGACGCTCACGACTGCCAATCAAATGAACCAATTCAACCCGCAAGTCACGTCCAGCGCACTTTCTTCGACGCAAGGGCAAGGTACGATTGACCGTTCGGAAAAAATTCAATTGGCGATCGCGGCCGTCGTGACCGATGTCTTGCCGAATGGCAATTTGATTGTGAGCGGCTCGCAGGAAGTTCGGGTGAATTATGAGTTGCGCTTGTTGAACGTCGCCGGAATCGTGCGTCCGCTCGATATATCCAAGGCAAATACGATTTCCTACGACAAGATCGCCGAGGCGCGCATTTCCTATGGCGGCCGTGGCCGGATCATGGAAGTCCAGCAGCCGACACTCCTTCAGCAGATTTACGATCGGCTGAAACCGCTTTAACGAGTTTGGACCGTCAGCTTTATCCCAAGANNGACGAAGAGCCGCCAGCGACATCTAAACCTGCATTCCCGCCAGTCCTCATTTGGGCCGGCGTGATGGTTGCATTGACGTTTGGTGCGGCCGCGGCGGGGACGGGTCTTGGGCTCTTGATTGGCGGAACCCCCGATAAGGACAGTCCGGGTGCCGCCAAGGCTCCGGGTGTGATCAGTGAAATGAAATATGGCGGCGAAATCAGCCTACGGGAACTGCCGCCAATTATCGCCAATCTCGCGGAACCGAGCGACGCCTGGGTCAGAGTGCAGGCCTCGATTGTGTTTGACAGCAAGGCGGTCCCAAAACCCGATCTCGTTGCCGCGGAGATTGGCGAGGATATCCTTGGCTTCATGCGGACCTTGTCAGAGGCGCAGATTGGCGGCGCCAGCGGTTTGCAGCATTTGCGGGAAGATTTGAACGAACGCGCCGCCATTCGCTCCGGAGGATTGGTGCGCGAGCTCATCATTCAAACCTTGGTGGTTCAATGAAGAAATCTTTCCTTGTGCTGGCTCTGGCTCTGGTGATGGTCTCCGCGACGGCGGCTTCGGCGCAAATGCCGGAACTCAATTCGCTTATCCCGCAGGGCAACGGGACGGTGACAAGCCGGATCATTCAAATTGTTGCTTTATTGACGGTGCTGTCCGTTGCTCCTGGCTTGCTTGTCATGGTGACGAGTTTTACGCGATTCGCGGTGGCCCTGTCGTTCTTGCGGTCCGGGCTCGGACTGCAAAGCACGCCAGCCAATTTGATTCTGATAAGCCTCTCTCTTTTTATGACATTCTATGTCATGGCGCCGACTTTCGAGCGGGCCTGGGACGATGGCGTGAAGCCCCTCATGAACAACAGTTTGTCGGAGGAGGAAGCCTTCGGCAAAATCGTCGAGCCTTTTCGCGGCTTCATGATGGCGCAGGTGCGCGACAAGGATCTCAAACTTTTCGAGGATTTGGCAAGGGACAATTTCAAGACGAAGGATCAGGCAAAGGGGGAGATCAGAGTGCTGATTCCTGCCTTTATGATTTCGGAATTGCGGCGCGGCTTCGAAATTGGGTTTCTTATCGCGCTTCCGTTCCTCGTCATCGACATGATCGTGTCCACGCTCACGATGTCGATGGGAATGATGATGTTGCCGCCTTCGGTGATCGCGCTGCCGATTAAAATTTTATTCTTTATCTTGATTGATGGGTGGAACCTTTTGATCGGGAGTCTCGTAAGATCTTATTCATAGCGGAATATCTATTTTTGTGTGCGACAGCATTAAGCATTGCGCAACGATCATCTGATAACAAAAACACATGGCAGATTGGATCGGCTATAAGCATCCAAAGGCATCATGCCGCTCTGCCGTACCGGCGAAAATCCGGTATGTCCCCGCAGCTTCAAACAATTTTAGGGACATACAATGTCGAGCTTACTGACCAACACATCCGCGATGACGGCACTTCAGTCCCTCACGCAAACGCAACGGTATATGAACACAACGGAAAACCAGATATCGACCGGCCTTGCCATCAGCAGCGCCGCCGATAACGCCTCCTATTGGTCGATCGCGACCCAGATGAATTCCGATATCGGCGCCCTCGGCGCGGTCAACAGCGCGCTCAGCGAGAGCCAGTCGATGATTGCGACGATGACCACGGCGATGCAATCCACGATCTCCGTGATGGACGCGATCAAGAACGATCTCACCACGGCGCAACAGCCCGGCGCCAGTTTGACCAAGATTCAATCCGATATTTCCGCCCAGCAGAATGCGTTGCTCAGCATCGGCCAATCGGCCTCTTTCAATGGGCAGAATTACCTCGAAACGACCGGCGGCACGGTGAAACTCGTTTCCTCTTATGATGCGGCGAATGGCGTCAGCTTCCTTTCTCTCAACACGACGAATACGGCGCTGTTCAATGCCACGACAGGCGCGACCAGCGGCATCCTTGGCGTGAGCGGCGCGGCTTATACAGCTGCCTCGATCCTCACTCTGAATATCGCCGCGGCGACTTCCGGCGACCTCGCCAATATGCTGACGGATGTGCAAACCGCCATCTCTTCCATCACCTCCGCCGCGAGCACCCTTGGCTCGATGACGACCAATCTCACAACTCAGCAGAACTATATTTCAAATTTGAGTGATTCACTGACCACGGGCGTCGGTTCGCTCGTCGATGCGAATATGAATGAAGCAGCCACCAGGCTCGCCGCCCTGCAAGTCCAGCAGCAGTTGGGCGTACAGGCTCTCAGCATCTCGAATTCGAACACTCAGCTGATCCTGAAGCTGTTCGGACTGTAAAAATATTTCTTCTGAGAAAGATCGCGTTTCTGATGGGAGCGCGATCTTTTTTGCAATGCCCAGGCAAGCTTGCCGGCTCAGATTGCGCATCCTAGCAGTGTGCAAGATCCAGGCGGCTGATGGCGGTGCAGGAGCAGATTGAACGTCTCTGGGCCAGTCTTCTGAAACTTGGTGCACGCCGCCTCATAGCCCTTGGCGTGATCGGCGTTTCCGTATTCGCCATGACCGGCTTGGCGGGTANNCGGCAGGATGTTGGCAGGATCGCTGGAGCCCTCAAAGAGGCTGATATCCCGTTTGACGTAAGTTCCGATGGCGGCACCGTACTGGTCCGCTATGGAGAGACGGCGCGAGCGCGGATGTTGCTCGCGGAGAAAGGGCTGCCGAACAGCCCGAATGCCGGCAATGAGCTTTATGATAAACTTGGTTCCCTTGGCCTGACGTCTTACATGCAGGAAGTTACCCGCGTGAGAGCGCTCGAAGGCGAACTAGCGCGCACGATTCAGCTGATGCGTGGCGTCAAGGCCGCCCGTGTGCACGTCGTCTTGGCCGACGAAGGCTCGTNNAGTCGCGGCCAAGGCCATACGCCATTTGGTCGCCGCGGCGGTTCCCGGAATGACTCCCGCGGAGGTTACAGTACTGAGCACCGATGGCGTGCTTCTCGCGGCGGGTGACGATCAAGCCGATGCCGCGCCAGGCGCCATGCTGGCGCTTGAAAAGACTGTTTCCCGGGAAATACTCGACAATGTTCGCAAGACACTCACGCCCTACCTCGGGTTGCCCAATTTTCAAATCAGTGTCGCCGCCAGACTGAATACCGACAAAAAACAAACAA
>PLUZ01000013.1 GCA_003162995.1 Methylocapsa sp.
AAACGGGGCGTGAGCAATTGCTCGATTTGTTCGTAAGTTGCACCTTGTACGCGTGTTTCTCTTGGTAGTCGCATTCTAAATCGAGAGACGCAGGCATCGTCCGCCATCTAGAAATCGAAGGAAAGTCTTCGTCTTTGTTTGCTCTGAACTTTCGGTCGACAAGGTAGTTGATTATATCGTTAAGCTCAAACTGGATCGGGGCTTCACTTGTCACGTTATTTCTCTCATCTCGGAGGCAACGACCGTGCGAGACCATGGGCTGCTCGTTGGGCGAGAATTTAACCGTTTTTTGTTGCTGTCAATCCATAATATTAAGAAATGCATACATTTTCTATTTGTTATTAAAATAGAAATTTGAGCGATTGTTATAAACGTACTTTTTTAGGCTGATTTTTTATAATAATAACTAAAAAAGCGCGGAATAATATCTTACAACGTCTAAGCCTGCATAGATCTGTCGGGAATTTTTGATAATTTTAGCAAATCGAGCGAGACGCTGGCGACGCTGCTCGCCGACGTGAAGGCCACAGAAGAGGCCGAAAGGAAGGCGTGGGCAAACCTCCAGGACGAAACGAGATTTTTCAACGAACCGAGGGCGCAGGCAGATCACGATTTGTGGAGCAAGATGCCCTTTTGGGACCCGGACGAAGCCACGGCTTTGTCTTTCGATAAAAATCCTAGCTTCGTCAATTGGACCAATATCGGGCCGCTCGTAAGCGGCTCTCCGTTTGCCGACCAGTACTCCAAATGGAGATTAATCATCATGCGCGCGGAAATCGCGGGCGATTTGTCCGATAGGATTTTACCGGGCGACTTTGTGAGCTGGGCGGAAAGGACGGGGATTGACCTCCCGACAGGATTGAAAAACGCGGTGCGGGCTGCGGTACAGCGGATCGAAGACAAAGAAAGCATTATTTTGGAAAGGGAGAGCTTGCGGACAGAGGTAGAAAATCTGAGAGCCGAGTTAGAGGCAGCGCGATTGAGTGAAGTGTCGTTGAACGCCGGTGAGCGGAAGAGCTTGATGAAACTGGCCCTTGGAATGGCAATACATAAATACAACTATGACCCCGCAGCCTCACGCGGCTCAGCACCAAAAAACATCAGCGACGGCCTCGCTTTAAAGGGATTAACGCTGGATGAAGATACCGTGAGGAAGTGGCTGAAAAAGGCGTCTGAATTGCTCTGGCAATCGTAACTCCATAACCGAATTCGGTTTCGTGTAAACCGAATCGCCCACAAGCTCGATGCGTCCAACTATATCGCCTCCTCACCAGGAGGTCACGCGAACCGGCCTCTGCTTTCGAATAAGAGGCCTTCGTGCGAAATTGTTTCACCTTTCCCGAAACCGGCTTTGTCCGGCTTAGGTCGATTCTAGGTCCCGAGGGGCCGATTCCCGTCTCCAAATCCACGTGGTGGGCGGGGGTTAAATCCGGCCGCTTTCCAGAGCCCGTGAAACTCGGGCCACGAACCACCGCCTGGCGGGTCGAAGACATTCGTTCCCTCATCGATCGCGGTGTCAAGACTGGGCGCGATCAATGAATCTACCAAAACCCAAGCTCGCGGTTTCCTCGCATCTTGCTGCGTCGACGTCCGAACATCCTTGGCCCAGCTTCGACGGCACAAAGCTGCCGCTGTCGCAGCCCGCGCGTCAGCAGCTGTCTCGGATCTATTCCGACTTTAGAAATAATCCCGCGGTAGCCGAGCGGAAGTCGGGTTTGCTCAGATGGATTCAGTCTTCCGCCTTTGATCCCGTCAAAGGAATTCATGTGCCTGTCTCGGAGATCGTCGAGACGAGCGCCATGGATGCGCTAAATGGATCAAAGACCTTCGCACACACGCCATTTAATTTTCCCGATATGCCACCGGTGCCGCGGTTTTTCTCGAACGCCCTGCTCGTGGGCACTGAGAGTCCATCTCGCCGAGGGACCAATGCCGGATTGATCATTGTCACTCACGAGATCGATACCGAGAGTCTCGATGAGTTCGAACATGTTTTGGCATGGACGCGTGGTGCGGAAGGCGACTTCAAAAAAAACCCTTTTGCCGACCTTGATCGGCGCCTTTGCAGATGTCACGAGTATCGCGGTTACTCCATCGTTTATTCCGGTCGGCGCTCCCTGCATTTCCATTTTTTCTTCCAGACGAAACATCTTGGTAACGCACCTTGGGACGCAGACGCTTTGCCGCGAAAACACGCGCAACGCCAGACCGCCGCCTTGATGCGGAACGTGCATGATCTGTATTGGGATCATGCTCGCACAGCGATCGAAGATGTCTTGGATCCACCCCGGCCCGTCGACCGACAGATGAGGTCTCTTACAAAATGGCGAAGAATGCCGTGGGCGATTCGCTCAATCGAAAAGGGTAAAGATTGTTCGTTCCTGAATTTGAATGAGAGAAAATCCGGATGACCACCGGCCGGTGGTGATCAAATCTTTCAACTCGATTTATAGGGACTTTTGCGAACAAGAAGGCGAACAGCCCATCGACCGCGCCATGGCTGCGGAGTCAACTTTATCCTCTTATCTCGCTGAGATCAAAACGCATCAACCCAAGGTTTTCGATTTGCTCGAGAACTATCGAACGACCTTCTGGGCCGAATATAAGTTCCGGGGCGCTGTCACCACTATATTCACCACCCACGCCATCGTCCAAACGTGGCAAGAGAACCATTTTACCCGGTTATGGCACCATCCTAAATTCGACCCTGAGAATCCAGATCCGCAGAGAGAACTCCGAAACTCGTTCGTTATTGCGGAGGTGGTTTTCGACAAACTCGAAATCGATGAATTCCTTGATATTCTGCCTCACCGCCTGTTTCAGCGGATCCAAGAAATTCAGGAGACTTATCCGGCTTGGAAGCACATGGCTCGGGCCGAGCGGGTCGGTATTTACGGAGGAACAGGAAATCTGCCGCAAATAAAATCATTTGAAGACTTCGATTACCTCATGAGGCTGGAACTAAGAGAGTTCGCCGAGGTGAAGGTCGATTTCGATCAGATCCCCTTCGGCCATGGCCAGGAAACGAACTTATATAAGAAAAAAAATGGACGCTCGTATCACCTCGGAATTCGGGAATGGCCATTCTATTTTCGAATTGGATTCCTGACGACGGAAATACTGACTGCCAGCGTGGTCGAAGAAATTTTCGAACAGCACGCTGGCCGAGTTCGCGCAAAGGCTCAGGTGCATCCGACTGACCTTGAAGAAACAACCAAAACCAAATTGAATCTCACTCGGTTGGACATTCCGGATCCGGCGCATCTATACCCGATCAAAATTCCCCTGTTTATTGATGCGAGAGCCAGAGCAAACCTACCCCAAAAGCCAGGGATCACCCAACTGGCCAAGGAGCTTCTCGGCGCCAATCCAGATGCCGTCGTCATCGCCAACGGCACCAACGGTGATGTGGAAGGGGTGCAAACTTTTCAGGGCTGCAAAGGCAGGAACGATCTCGTCGATAAAGACATTTATATCATCGTGACTCATCTCGCCCCAGACCAATATGCCGAGCTGAATGTCATCGGCCAATGGCTTGAGATTCCGAACATCATCAATCTGTTTTATATGGACCAGATCAATCAGGCCGTCGGACGGAACCAGGGATTTCGTCAATCGAACCAGCGTGAAACGAAGACTGTTTTGATTTCATCCACAAGGTTATTCAGATCCGTGATCAGCAAATGCTGTTCCGAAGAAGGATCCAGGACGGTGTTATATGAAATTTATGATAGGCCCTGGTAATCATTGGGTTGCCTAATATGGGACGGATACCTTTCTTTCTTTCCCCCCAGTAACGTTATATAATATTAGGAGAAGGCCTTATAGAGGGGACCTTTTGGTAGGCCGGATCTGGGGTTTCTTGAAAGACTTCTCGTGGAAACTTGGAGGTTATACATATTATATTGAGAAGGGTTGATTCTAGCAGTTTTAGGAATGAATTTAAACCGGAGAAAGACAGATGAAAGCTCTTTTTGCGGCAACAGGCATGATGCTTGCCACATGTTCATTTGCATATGCTGAAAGCATCACAGCGCAATGTTCACTAGATGTTGATGGCAAGAATGTTTGGAATGACAAATGTTGCGTTGAGACAACTGCGCAGGATGATGGTTCTACAGGATTCCTCGCGGAGTTGCATGCGGAGAGTTGGCGCGGATGTGCTTATGAAAAGAAACATCCTGGCAACGCATCGCTACCAACATATCAACAGAGGTGTTTCGGGCCATGGATTAACATAAATGAGGAAAAAGACGATGCCGGAACCGGCAAAACTTTATCAGCTTATTGGAGCATAGAAGACGCTTGCCACGGTGGCGAAAATGTTGCGGCGGTCAAGACGGGGGATGGCACATATCGCGGTGACAATTTTCATTTTACATGGAAACCAATTTATTAGAATACGTGACGGTGTTTTAAGAGATTGCTAAGCGCCGCCTTGCAAGAGGCAGATCTAGGCTGGTCCCCAAAAACGCGGACCTTACCGAATCCGGCTCGGCCCGCCTGGTATTCATGGAAGTTGAAACTTGAGCGGCGTCTAATGAACGCATCCGGATGTCCTGCCTTTTCTCAAAGAGGACGCGGTTCCATGTCGTCTGTGCCTGGAAGGTAGAAAGGCACGACGTTAGTTGTGACGTCGTCGTCCGCCTGTTCTTGTGGCGTTGCGGGAGATTTCTGTGCGCCCCCCAGCCATAACTTCCAGGCGGCCAAGCTTTCCCATAGCACCGGCACCTCCGAACCGTAGACCTTGAAGCACCGGGCCACTCGGCCATCCGGTTGGATCACGTAGTGCTCGCCCACCATGCACCCGAGCGTGGTCACGGGGAGCGTCCATGAGCGGCCTATGCGCCATGCAATGACACGCTGCGGCTCACCGTTGGGCTGCTTCTCGTCGAGCAGGGAGTATCCCGGTGCGGCGCTTACAACAGGCCCATCGTAGGCTTCGCGAAGGTCCTTTTCTCGTTCAGAGTCGATGTGATATCCCATGTCTCAACCCTCATCTTGGAGGTTAAGCTTCTCCATTTCTCCTTTATGTCCCTCGGGTTTCCATCAACATTTTTGTTGTTCCTTTTAAGGAAGCCAAAGCTTGAGACGCAAGCCAAAGCAAGCGGTTGCCAGCTCTTTGAGCAGCAACAAGGATTTTCTCGTCGAGCGGAGTTTTCACGGCGATCGAGCCAAGCAGGTTCAGCATAAGCTTTCCCGTAGGCGTGCCGGTGTCAAAATGCGGAGGGCCACGCTCTTGGCTTGGAGCCAAGCGACCAATTCGCGAAGATGTGTGACCGATCGAGCAAGGCGGTCAAGGCAAGCCCGTAATCGATCGCGTCTTCGAGCGCAATTAGCTCACATCCGAGCGTTTATGAACGTGCTGGAGCGTGCTGCCCATAGCCTGCAACCGATTAACGATTTCGCACATATGCCGGACCGAGCGCGCCAAGCGGTCGATTTTCGTGACAACCAAGGTATCACCTTCATGCCCGCGATCTTTGAGCCACGCCCGAAGCACCTTTGGATGCCACAACAGACCGATACGAGGCAGCATGACATTTCGGCCAGGCGCCTCTAAGGCGGGGCGCTCGCGAAGTGCCAATGCTTCAACTGAAAATGGAGATGGATGTAATGGATACGAAGTTTTTAACTATTCGACTTGCAAATGTACATGCCGACGAAATTATCAAAACTGTCATCGACGATATCGATGTCGTTCTTAGACATAGGGGTACAGCAATGCCATATGACTATCGGCAAGATAATATTACCCATATGCAACATGCCACGGACAATCTGACAAAACTAATTGATAAGCTAACTGTAGAACGTGATTTAATCCAAAAGACGGTTGATCTACATAATGCTGAATTTGAAGCCAAATCCCAAATTGGATGGTGATCAACCCTCCGGCGCGCGTTACCTGGCACTCGCCCTATCACATTCAACAAGGTGATTGAAATGAAAGAGCGTGAACGTGAAGCAATCAAACGGCTGGCAAAAGAACCGCTGCCCGATGTTGAGGAAATGTTGTTCGAACTTGAACAGCGTTTGGATGCGTTGGAGGCCAGAGGAACATTACCGATTGAGATTCAAATATGGGTAAGAGGTGCGCGTGACTCGATTGCGCTGATACGCGAACAAATAATTCTACAGTTAAAACATATCCAGGGAAAGTGCGACCGGATTCAGGCTATGGTCAACCGTAATTTTGGAAAACAGTCTATTGCGGAAAGTGCAGCGTCATCAATGTTCGCCACCCTAACACACAAGCAGGATATCAAATGATACCACTCGCTACACGATGAATGGGGGGGCGTCGCAGCATGATCCACATCATCGGGACAGCTCATGGGAAAACACAATATTGGTCGGATTTAATAAGGAAAGGTGAATCGCTGGATACGTGTCCGGTGATTGTTTGAACTTGCCCGCGTTTAGCG
>PLUZ01000147.1 GCA_003162995.1 Methylocapsa sp.
GTCCGCAGTGTGGTCATCCTCGGGGCGACCGGATCGATCGGCAGATCGACGGCGGAAATCATTTCCGGAGCAAAAGGCGCTTTCCGGGTCGAAGCCATCGCGGGCGGGCGGGATCCGAAGGCTTTGGCGCGGCTCGCGCGCAACCTCGGCGNNAAAATTCGCTGCTCTCGCCGACCCCCGCGGCTATGCCGAATTAAAGGATGCTCTCGCCGGCTCAGGAATAGAGCCCGCGGCCGGCGACGCGGCAGTCGTCGAGGCTGCTCTGCGTCCAGCCGACATTGTGATGGGAGCAATCGCCGGAACCGCTGGTGTTCCACCGACGTTCGCGGCACTGTCCGCCGGACGCACCGTAGCCCTCGCGAATAAGGAATGTCTGGTCTGCGCCGGTGCCCCTTTCATGCGCCAGGCCGCTGCTTCGGGCACAAGGCTGCTTCCCGTCGACAGCGAACATAACGCGATTTTTCAGGCCATGGGCGACGCGAGCCTCGATACGATCGAGATGATCACGCTGACAGCTTCGGGCGGGCCGTTCCGGACCTGGACGAGCGAAGCTATCGCGAATGCTACTCCCNNATCCGAATTGGTCGATGGGACCAAAAATCACCGTGGATTCCGCCGGGCTCATGAACAAGGGCCTAGAAGTCATCGAAGCGCATTATCTCTTTGGAATCGAGGCGGCGCGGCTCGATATTATCGTGCATGCGCAATCCGTGGTGCATGGTCTTGTCGCCTTCACCGATGGCTCGGTCACCGCCGGGCTTGCGGCGCCAGACATGAAAGTTCCGATCGCCCATTGTCTTTCTTATCCGAAACGGAGCACAACCGCCGCGCGCCGGCTCGACTTGACCGCCACGGGGCAACTTACCTTCGAGCGCCCCGATTTTGACCGCTTTCCTGCCTTGCGCGTCGCCCTCGATGCCTTGCGCGCAGGCCACGGCCTCCCCACTGTCTTGAATGCCGCCAATGAAATCGCGGTCGAGGCTTTTTTGAACCGGCTGATTTCGTTTCACGAGATTGCCCGAATGGTTGAGGAGGCTTGCAATTCGGCGCTTGCTGACGGAGTCGCGCACGAACCTGAAACGGTTGCCGACGCTCTTGCGATGGATCACGCGGTGCGGGAAAGATCGCGCTCGNNTTGGCCAGCCGCTAATCTTGAAACGGGCAACGGTCACATTTTCAAAGTTTCTTGATCCGCCTCAAATTTCTCTCTTTTCTCCTCGAATGTGGACAAAGTTTAAGATTGTCGCAATACTAAGCAGCCCACATTCGACGATATGACACACTATGCAAAACGCATTCTTGAAGTTAAAAATTATGATTACGGGCGCCGCCGCTGCTCCGCTCAAGATGATTTTTGCAGGGCTGTGTTTGTCTCCTAGATCGGCGCTTCCCCCTGTTCAAATATGTCTGATGTGGTTCCGCTTAACGGGGACCGCCGCGGCGAGGAAGGAACTCCTCGGCCTTCCGTTTGTTGGCTACCGCATGATCGCGTCGCAAGAAGTGCAAAGTCTTCGGGGCGATACCGAAAGCTTTGTGAAGACCGGCTAGGAGTTCAAATGTCTATTCTCACACATATTTGGGCACTCACTGGATACATATTGCCTTTCCTTTTTGTTTTGAGCCTAGTCGTCTTCTTTCACGAGCTTGGACATTTTTTGATTGGCCGCTGGTGTGGCGTTAAGGTCGATGCTTTCTCACTCGGCTTCGGACCTGAACTTTTCGGTTTCAACGATCGCTATGGAACGCATTGGCGGTTGGCGGCCTTGCCCCTCGGCGGCTATGTCAAATTCCACGGCGACGCCAACGGCGCCTCGATGACGGATGCGGCCGCCGTGGCGGCCATGTCGCCGGAGGACCGGGCGGTCAGCTTCATTGCCCAGAACGTGTGGAAGCGGGCTGCGATCGTCGCCGCCGGTCCAATCGCCAATTTCATCCTGGCGATCGTCATTTTCACCGGCATTTTTTATGTGAACGGGCGCGCCATCCTCTTGCCGGCAGTCGATAGTGTTGCTGCAGATAGCGCCGCCGAGGCGGCCGGGTTTCAGCCAGGCGATCTGATCGTAGCGATCGATGGGATCAAGGTCGATAGTTTCGAGGAGATGCAGCGCATTGTGCAGACCGAGAGCGACACGGAACTGGTTTTTACCATCGAGCGCGGTGGCAAAGAGCTGGAACTCGTCGCGACCCCGCGCCGCCGCGATGTGGTGACCGCATTCGGCACCACGCGTGTTGGTATCCTCGGCGTCCAATCCAAGGGTAGGCCGGAAAATTGGCATATCCGGCATTATGATTTTGTCGACTCGGTGAAGCTCGCGG
The DNA here is from genome assembly GCA_003162995.1 of Methylocapsa sp. Classification (GTDB taxonomy): domain Bacteria; phylum Pseudomonadota; class Alphaproteobacteria; order Rhizobiales; family Beijerinckiaceae; genus Methylocapsa. Next base: position 2,317 of record PLUZ01000147.1, read on the forward strand.
GAACGGAGACCTGGTGGGTCATCGCGCGGACCGGCGGCTATCTCAAGGGCTTGGTGGTCGGGACTGAAACCGCCGATCAGCTGTCGGGACCGATCCGAATCGCCGAGGTGTCCGGGGCGATGGCCAAGATCGGCCTTGGAGCACTTCTGAACCTTGCCGCAATTCTGTCGATTTCGGTCGGCTTGCTGAACTTGTTTCCGATCCCGCTCCTCGATGGCGGCCATCTTTTCTATTATGCGGTGGAGGTGATTCGCGGCAAGGCCATGAACGACAGGGCGCAACAGTTCGGCTTCAAGATCGGCCTCATGCTGGTCACAAGCTTGATGATCTTCGCCACCTATAACGATATCCTTCGCCTGACTCGCCAATTCATGCATTGGGGATGATCCTCCGCTGGCGTATGAACTCGGAGGCGTCTGGTTAAGAAATGCGATTACACGAATAGAAGCAAACGGTTAACTCTGTTTGTTATGAGTTTGCTCACCGCGATGCGTGTCTTACCTGCCACGGTGCGGTGAAAACGTTACAATGCACCGAAACTTGATTGGCGGGATATGGTAAACCCTATAAAGACAAGGTTTAGCAATACTGGAGGAAACCTTGACCATTTCGGTAAGATAAGTTGTATCAACCAACTAGCGCCAGCAAGAGTGTGTTAGCTTTCGTGCAGATAGGGGCCGGTCTTACGATGCGAGTTTTGCGTATGTTTCGGGGCCGGATCGCGGTCACAGTTGTCGCGTTGGCTTGGCTGGCTGGCGGCACTTTCGCCGCTTACGCCGCCGCAGGCGTTTCCGTGCAAGGCAACAAACGCGTCGATAGCGAAACGATCGGGGGATATTTCACCGGCACGGATCAGGCCTCCATCAACAAGGGCGTCAAGGATCTCTACGCCACCGGGTTGTTTTCCGATGTCCGCGTGAGCCGGGTCGGCGATCGGGTCGTCATAACCGTAACCGAGAACAACGTCATCAACCGGGTTGCCTTCGAAGGCAATAGCGCGGTCAAGACAGAAACGCTGACAACCGAAGTCCAGTCGAAATCGCGCGGGCCCTACAGCAAGGCCATGGTCGATGCGGATATCGAGCGCATCAAGGATGTTTATCGCCGTTCCGGCCGTGCGGCAGCCTCGGTCACGGCCCGGACGGTCGATCTGCCAAACGGCAAGCTCGATGTCGTCTTCACCATCGACGAAGGCGGAAAGACCGGCATTAAGGCAATCAATTTCGTCGGCGACCAGGTCTATTCTCCCGGCAAGCTCCGTGAACTCATGGAGACGACGGAGATGAATTACCTCTCGTTTTTCAAGACGTCGGATGTCTACGATCCCGACAAGATCGCCTCCGACCTAGAACGTATCCGCCGGTTCTATCTCAAGAATGGCTATGCCGATTTTCATGTCGTTGGTTCCGACGCCCAATTCGACCCGGAACAAGGCGGCTATATCGTCACGATCACGGTCGAGGAAGGGGTTCAGTATACGGTCGCCGCGGTCAATGTGGACTCGCATTTGCCGGACATTGACGGCGCTTCGCTGCTCCCTCTCGTGCGTCTCTCCCCCGGTGAAATCTATAATGGCGACATGGTCGAAAAGTCCGTCGATGCCTTGACAAAAGAGGTTGGCAAGCACGGCTACCCGTTCACCCAAGTGCGTCCGCGCGGCGACCGCGATCCCGCGACGCGTACCGTGACCATTGCCTTCGTCCTCGAGGAAGGGCCACGTGTCTATATCGAACGCATTGACGTGCGGGGCAATACAAGGACGCGCGACTATGTGATCCGGCGCGAATTCGAAATCGGCGAAGGCGACGCCTATAATCGCGTCTATATCGACCGGGCCGAGCGTAGGCTCAACAATCTCGGCTATTTCAAGAAGGTGAAGATCACCAACGAACCGGGATCGACGCCCGACCGGGTAATCGTGGTCGTCGATGTCGAGGATCAGCCGACCGGCTCGTTGTCGCTGTCCGGTGGTTATTCAACCTCCGACGGTTTCATTGCCGATGTCTCGGTGACCGAAACCAATTTCATGGGACGCGGTCAATATGTGAAGCTTGGGGTCTCCGAGGGGCAGTACAGCCGCGGCGTCAATTTCAGTTTCACCGAACCTTATTTTCTTGGCAACCGGATCGCGGCGGGCTTCGATCTCTACGCGAAGCAGAGCGATCCCTGGCAATATTCTTACTACAGCAACAATACGATCGGCGGTGCGCTGCGCCTTGGTTTGCCTGTGACGGATCAACTGACGTTCTCGCCAAGATATTCGCTTTACCGCACAGACATCACCATTCCCAACAATTCTGCCCGACCCTACAACGATTGTACCGACCCAGTTTGGGGAACGACACCGGGATTCAATGGAAACGGAATCGCCCCGAGCATTTATTATAACTGCTTGACGAATGGCGAGGCCTCTTTGGCGCTCAAGGAGGCACAAGGCCCCTTTGTGACCTCCATGGTCGGCTATACGCTCAACTATAATTCGCTTGACAACAACCGGAACCCGACAGGCGGCTTCTTCGCCGAATTGCGTCAGGACGTAGCGGGCGCAGGTGGCGATGATCGCTTCGTGCGCACCACCGGCGATCTCCGTTATTATCATGAGATATACGACCAAATTGTCGGGCTCGTGCATTTGCAAGGCGGCGATCTCGCCGCGTGGGGTGGAAACCAATTGCGCATTGTCGACAATTTCAACATGGGGCCAAGCCTCGTTCGCGGATTTGCGCCAAGCGGCATCGGTCCGCGCGACATTGGTTCCGGGAACCCCCAGGGCAACCCGCTCGGCGGCACCGTCTATTACGGTGCCAGCATGGAAATGCAGTTCCCCATCTATGGCTTGCCGAGGGATCTCGGTCTGAGGGGCGCCATCTTTGCTGATGCGGGAACTTTGTACGGGTTTAATGGCCGCACGAATTTCGCGCCGAACGGCGTATGCTCGGGCGGCCCATGGGTCCCACCCTTCACGCAAAGCAATTGCATCACTGTCGGTGGTAACTCTAATTTGATCCGAACCTCCGCTGGCGGGTCGATTATCTGGGCGTCGCCGCTCGGGCCGATACGGTTCGACTTCGCCAAGGCGATCACCAAGAGCGAATTCGATCAGACCCAGTTCTTCCGCTTCACCGGCGGCACCACTTTCTGACGAACACCCGTCCAGCCTGATACGCGCCGCTTGTTGCAAACATTTACCGCGCGGATATTGACTAGAGCATGTTCCGANNCGCGCTAGGGATTTTCAAGTCTGCCGGCGCAAACGGCCTTGCAAATCTTCCCTTGCGAGTCACGGATGAGGCCGGCGAGGAGTGTCCCGCATGAGCGAACCGGTTTTCTTCCCGCCCGCCGTAAGGACTTCGCTCGCCGATATCGTTGCTTGCACCGGCGCCGCGGTCATTGAGAGCGCGGATCTATCAGCCATCATCAGCGGTGTCGCGCCGCTCGATGAGGCGGGGCCTGGCGAACTTACCTTCCTCGATTCCCCGGAAAACGCAGTGCTTTTGGAGCGGAGTCGCGCCACCGCCTGTTTCGTCACGCCGGGTGACGCGTCACGCGTGCCGGAAGCGACCTTTGCGCTGGTGATGGAAGAGCCCTATCTCGGCTTCGCGCTCGCCTTGCAAAGGATGTTCCCGCAGGCGATACGGCCAAAATCCTTGTTGGGTACGACGGGACTCAATCCGGGTGCCTCAATCCATTCCGAAGCACGGCTTGAACAAGGCGTGATCGTCGACCCTGGTGTGGTCATCGGTCCGCGTGCCGAGATTGGCTTCGGTACAATCATCGGTGCAAACAGCGTAATTGGCTCCGATGTCCGTATCGGCCGCGATTGCCTGATTGGGCCGCAGGTCACGATTAGCCATGCGCTGATCGGCGACAACGTTATTGTGCATCCGGGTGCACGCATCGGCCAATCCAGTATCGATTGCCGCCATGCCGGCGTTGCCCTTGCCCCGCCCGGGCTTCCCAAGGCGCTGGGGATTGGCCGGGTCATTATTCAAAACGGTGTCGAAGTCGGCGCCAACGCCACCATCGATCGCGGCGCGGCGGGCGATACCGTCATCGGGGAAGAAACACGAATCGGCAATCTCGCGCGGATCGCGGAAAATGCCGCGATTGGACGCCATTGCGTCATCCCCGCGCAAGCTGGCTTATCCGCCGGCGTGCGACTCGAAGATTTTGCCAGCTTTGGAGCTTGACCTTAAAATAGCTGATCAGTTTCCGATTCCGGCATGCTCCAACTCTTTGACGCTGAGCGATTCCTTTTCGATCACGTGAGTCCACGTGGCGGGCAAGCGCTCTGACATTTGTGGAAAAAGCTAAGCGGATCTGCGGTCCATCAAGACGTGACGATCAAGCGGATCTTACATATTTGGGAGAGGGAACCATGAGCGAGGCGGAGCCGTCAACGATCGAGACTTTCGACATTCTGCGCTTGTTGAAATCCCTGCCCCACCGCTATCCGTTTTTGATGGTTGACCGCGTGATCGAGGCGCGCGGCGACGAATTCGGCATCGGCATCAAGAATGTCAGCATCAACGAACCGCAATTTCAGGGGCATTTCCCGGAGCGTCCGGTCATGCCCGGCGTTCTCCTGATCGAGGGCATGGCCCAAACCGCCGGGGTTTTATGTGTGAACGCGCATTCACCCGGCAAAAAGCCGCCGCTCGTTTATTTCATGAGCATCGACAAAGCCAAGTTTCGCAAGCCGGTCACACCTGGCGACCGCGTCGAGTTCCACATGACCAAGACCAACCGGCGCCGCACCATGTGGTGGTACCAGGGCCGCGCCTTCGTCGAAGGCGTGCTTGTCTGTGAGGCGGAAATCGCAGCCATGCTGGCCGAAAGCGACAAGTAGTTTTGCCACTGCTATTCGTTACGCGCCGATTGCTCAAGGGCGCAATCGCTGTCAAAAGTATTTTACTCAAACACAGCGAATCAGTCTGTTCTATGTTGGAACATAGCAAGCGGGATAAATGCGTGAACGCCAGGGCCAAGCCGTCCGGTCCCGCCACGGATCTCCTCGACGCCACGGCGGGCAAGCAATTTAAAACCATCTTGGCAGACCCGCCCTGGCGGTTCCAAAACAAGACGGGAAAAGTTGCGCCCGAGCACCGGCGCCTTTCCCGCTATGCCACCCTCACTCTCGAGGAGATTTGCGCGCTGCCGCTGGCTGGGATCGCAGCCCCAACCGCGCATCTTTATCTGTGGTGTCCGAACGCGCTCTTGCCCGATGGGTTAGCCGTCATGGCCGCGTGGGGCTTTGCCTACAAGGCCAATATTGTGTGGCACAAGATCCGCAAAGATGGCGGATCGGATGGCCGCGGCGTCGGCTTTTATTTTCGCAACGTGACTGAAGTGATTCTCTTCGGCACGCGGGGAAAAAACGCCCGCACCTTGGCTCCCGGCCGGACGCAGGTGAATTATCTGGCGACCCGAAAACGCGAACATTCCCGCAAGCCCGACGAGCAATATCCGCTTATTGAATCCTGTTCGCCGGGACCCTATCTGGAGCTGTTCGGCCGTGGCGTTCGTCCCGGCTGGATAACATGGGGCGATCAAGCAGACAATTCTTATGAGCCGGTATGGGAAACCTATTCCCATAACTCCGCATCGGAACGCGCGAAGTCAGTGGTGGCAGAGAGAAGGATCTAAGACACCATGACCAAGACTGTCCGTGTATTCGAGACCGGCAAACCGGAGGTCATGCGGATCGACGATATCGAACCGCCGTCCCCCAAGCGCAGAGAAGTGCATATCCGCCACCATGCGATCGGCGTCAATTTCATTGACACCTATTTCCGCAGCGGGGCCTATCCCGTGTCCTCGCTTCCTTTCACGCCGGGCAATGAGGGCGCAGGTGAAATCATAGGCCTGGGCGAAGGCGTGACGGATTTCAAGCTTGGCGACCGCGTCGCCTACGTTACGAGCTTGGGCGCTTACGCTGGCGAGCGGGTAATCGCAACAGACCGTCTCGTCAAATTGCCGAAGAGCATTACCTACGAGGCCGCCGCCGCGATCATGCTGAAAGGCCTTACCGCGCAATATTTGCTGCGCCGGACTTTCAAGGTGAAAGCGGGAGATACCATTCTCGTGCACGCGGCGGCGGGCGGAGTAGGCCTCATCCTCTGCCAATGGGCGAAGGCACTCGGCGCGACTGTGATCGGAACGGTGGGTTCACCCGAAAAAGCCAAGCTCGCCAAGAAGGCTGGCGCCAAGCACACGATCCTCTACCGCGAAGAGGATTTTGCCGCGCGCGTGAAAACGATTACCAAGGGAAGCCTCTGCGATGTCGTCTATGACGGCGTGGGCAAAGCGACCTTTCCGGCCTCGCTCGATTGCATCAGGCCGCTTGGCTTGTTCGTGAGCTTCGGCTCGGCCTCGGGGCAAATCGAAGCCTTCAACCTCGGGCTCCTGTCAACCAAAGGCTCCCTCTTCGCCACCCGCCCTTCCCTTCACACCTATTCGGCGAAGCGCGAGGATCTCGAAAAAATGGCGCGCGAACTTTTCCGCATTGTTGCGAGCGGCGCGGTGAAAATCCCGCTGCACCAGGCGCGGCCGCTCGACGATGTGGTGAATGTCCATCACGCGCTGGAAGGCCGCGAGACGACCGGCGCGACTGTTCTTGTCCCCTAACAAGCGGTCGCCTCGTTCGAAGCGATTATGTTCATTTGTCGCGCTATCCGAAGTTCAACAGTTCGACCTGAAATAGGCCNNCTGACAAACCAGGATCAAGTTCCAGGTTCCTTTTTCTGATTGCCGGCTTGGGCGTGGCATCATCGCTCCTTGTTACATTTGCGTTACGCGTATTTTCTCAGAGAGAAGGAAGCGATCCATTTTTTGCTAGCAACGCTTATCTCCAAGTTCAGCAGACTGTTGCAATAAGAACTATTCGTAAAGCAATGGCGGAAGAGTTTGTGGAAACAGTTGTGAACTGTGTCTTTCCTCAGAGCTTACAAAGTCAAATTCTAACTGAACTGCAAGTAACAGAACGCGTCATGACCGTTCTAGAAAATTTTTCGTCGTCAAACAATAGTAGCAAAGATCAAAAATGTGAGAACAGTGAAAACTACGCTTGGACATTTACTTTACCTTGTAGACTAACTATCAATAGGCCGCCGGCCTGGCTGGGTGGGACCATAAACTTAGGGGATATAAATATATGCGGCACAATGATCGCGGCAGGTATCCATTCTGCCCTGCGCAAATGTGCAACCTCTGCCAGTTTCGCGACCTGCCTCGTCAGTTCCGTTTTGGCGAATAATGAAGTGCAGAGGGAAATTGACAAGACTGTGGAGGTGAATTCTCAATGATCAATTCTTGAAGTTAGCCAGTATTTTATTAAGCCTCCTGTATAGTGTTCAATAATGCCAGCTTTAATCATGGAACACGCTCAATATGGAATGGCGGGACGACGGTCTTATCCTCGGCACAAGGAAGCATGGCGAGACGAGTATTATCGTCGAGGCGATGACGCGCGCGCATGGCCGCCATTTCGGGCTTGTCCGGGGCGGCCGCTCCAAGCGCATGCAACCCTTGTTGCAACCGGGCAATCATGCCGAATTCGTGTGGCGGGCGCGGCTCGACGAGCATCTCGGCACATTTGCGGTCGAGCCCATGCAATTACGCACCGCGCGTTTGATGGCGAGCGCGGAAGCGCTGCATGCCGTTTGTCTCGTCGCGGCCTTGCTGCGCCTCGCCGCCGAACGTGATCCGCATCCCGCGCTTTATGAGACGGCGGTGCGAATTGCCGGCGGCATCGACAGGCCGGAGATTTTGGCCCCGCTGATCGTGCGCTTCGAGACCGAGATTCTGTCCCAAATGGGGTTCGGCCTCGATCTTGCGGCATGCGCGGCGACGGGTGCCACCAAGGATCTCGTTTATGTATCGCCAAAGTCCGGACGCGCTGTCTCAAAGGCGGCGGGCGAAGCATATAAAGCCCGGCTTCTGCCGCTACCGGCGTTTCTGCGCAACGGAAACATGGAGGACGATCCGCCTCCCGCCGACATCCTGGATGGTTTCAAACTGACCGGCTTTTTTTTGGCGCGCGATCTCTTTGGGCCGCGTGGCCAAACCCTGCCGGAGGCGCGCGGCGCCTATCTCGCGGAACTTGCCAAGCGATTCGGCTCTACCGCGTAACCTTCGAACAAACCAGACTATTTGATCTTGGTTTCCTTGAATTCGACGTGCTTGCGGGCGACCGGATCATATTTCTTGAACGCCAGCTTTTCCGTCTTGGTGCGGGCATTCTTTTTGGTCACATAGAAATAGCCCGTGTCCGCCGTGGACATAAGCTTGATCTTGATCATTGCGGCCTTGGCCATGTTTACGTTCCTTCAGTGCGGCGCAAGCGCGCAATCCGGGCCAAGCCTGGATGTGATGAGCAAGCCGCGACCATACGAATCGCGGCCCATTTGTCAAGAAACCGTGCGGACATGCGGCGCTTCCTACGGTCCGAACCCCGCCCGTTTAGAGCGGGATGATTTTAG
>PLUZ01000516.1:0-3470 GCA_003162995.1 Methylocapsa sp.
AGAATGGCTAATGCCCTGTTGTAAACCTCCTCGACCGTTTCGAGGATGGCCATTTGCGTGAGCTGATCCTTTTGTTGACCAGCGAGATTGTGGTTGAGGCGATGACGATAATTGTCCAAGGCGGTACCGCTCTGAACCGCCACCCAACTGCGAAACTGAGCAAGACTTGCGGCATTCACGGAGGCCGTGCTTCTATCTATGGCGGCAGTTTGCAGCTTCGGCGACGCTGCCTGCTCGATCGATTCCCACGCCCGGGTGAGATCGCGGTCAATCCGTTTCGCCGCTTCGAGTGCGCCTTCAAGATAGCCCGCCCCATGGGCCGCCGTTTCCGAGCCCCCGAGGTAGAGCTTCCCTTCCCACAACACCCTGCGTAGAAAAGGATTAGCGAAGTCTACATGTTCAACAACCTGTGCGCCTCGATCTAAGGTACTGCACGTATAGAGCTCGGTTGCCCAGTCTTGATAAAACTGATCGCCATGTTCGAGTTCTGGACCAAAGATCTGACCCACTTGATTGCCCATAAGCAAGGGTAGCCCTTCACGGAAGGATTGGCGTAATTCTGGCGATAGCGCGAGAAACCCACCCAGTGCCGCCTTGGCGGATGCGCTGTCACAAGCATCGAAAATTTGACCGATGACAGCCTGTTCATGCGTGACGAAAGCATTGCCGGATTGACCGTTGTCACGCCAGAGCGCTCGGTCATAGCTGATGATGACTTTTGCCTGTGCCGCCATCCAAGTCTCTGTCGCGCGCATGGCTTCGCGAATCGCACCATCGAGTTCCGGCTCGAAGTGGACATGCTCCTCAAGAAGCCGTGGTGGAAGCGCGAGCACGACGTTGCGCGCCGCAAGTTCGACCTTATGATCCCCACAGCGGAATTTAAGCCAAATATGATCCCCACGATCTTCCAGCCCCGTCAAGACATGACCGAGCCGCACGCTTTCGGGGGGCAGCCCATTTGCTAGACCATTGACGAGCGCGACCATCCCGCCGGCCAAACGCAGGGCTCCATTATGGACGCTTTCGCTTTCCAGCTGTTCGGGCTTTTTGTCAGGATCGAGCAGGTGAAGCACCGCGCCTTGATCATGCTGAAGGAAATCAGCGAGCCCTAAATCCGCCACGAGCTGGGTAACGAGGGGCTGCGTATCCGGCCAGAACCAGGTTGGCCCAAGGTCAACCATCATGCCTGACCGCGCGCAAGGGACGGAGAAAATACGTCCACCAAGCCGGTCGCGCGCCTCGAACAGCGCAAAGTCTCGGCCNNAATCGTCCTCGCATTTCCGCGCGCTTGAAAGCTTGCAAGAATCGCGCAAAGCCCTTTTCGGCCCTGCCCCAAGCCCGTTGTTAGATCGTTCGGAGCGCATGGCTGGCGCATTCGCTCACGACCACTCGCCAATTTCGTGTCGTGCTCGGAGCAGCTTCTCGCCAAAAGTGTCTGCCATCTTATTGGGTTGTGATCTTATCATAGGGGGCCTATGCAGACGGGGCTACACTTGCGCTTTGCGCCTACCATCCCGCCAATTGGCACAAAAATTGATCACTGCTTTGCGACACAACATTAACATTGTAGGAGGGTTACCGTGAAGGTTGCACTAGCGTTCGTAAATTGCGGGATAGAGGAGCTAAAAGCACTTCTGGATGGGGGCACGCTCACCGTCTATTCGGTCGCCCGCCCGTTCACGCCGGACTCTCCCGTCACTCGAAGCGGCGTCTTGGCGACGTTCACCTTCGCTTCGCCCGCCTTTGACCCGGAGTCAGACGGGTTCGAACACCCGGCTTTCGTCGCCAACCCCGTNNCGGAGATCGTGAAATCAAATTCAGCGAAGTCTCCTGTTCTCACGGTGCCCCCGTTACGATCACCCAGTTCAAAGTCCTGCCGGATGGCAGCTGGCCCGAGAAGCTTGAGTACTACGAGACAAGGCCGCGTTCTGGCTATGCCTTGCCGAAGAACCCATGAAATGAGTTCTGGGACAGCAGCGAGTGGCCGCGACCTGTTCATAGTCGGACAGATGTCTGTTTCCAGACAACAAAGATTGAGCCTCGCAATTCAAATATTGCTTCCATATTGCGACACTATGCCGGCCAAGAGTGCAGTTAAGCCTAAGAACAGGGCCCCGTCAGCATTCGCCGAAGGGAGAGCAGTCTCGAGTTCCACTCCCCAAGCGGCACATGGTTTGCTAAGTCTGGGAATTGGTACAGGCCGGGATGCTTCCGGCGGCGGGTGAACCATGATCAGCGCCGCATTCACCGATGATCTCTTGAACCTCGCGGCGATTGTCTATCGCCCTGAGGATGACGCGGACAGTTTGTTGAGGGACTTCGCGATCGCGTTGATCCATAAGGGCCACAAGCTCGGCGGATTGGTTCAACGCAACGCGAAAAATGATCAACATCAACACGCTGCGATGGAGCTAATCGATTTGATGACCGGACGTGTGTTCCCCATCAGTCAGGCGGGTCGCGACTGCAAGCTCGACCCCGGCGCGCTGGCGAATGCCGCGCTGGCCATAGGGCGCGCATTGGACGCGGGCGTCGAACTCGTGATCGTCAACAAATTTTCGGCGCAGGAAGCCGCCGGAAAAGGGTTACGAAATGAACTCGCCACCGCGGCCGCGACTGGGCTTCCGGTCTTAACCGCCGTCCCGGAAAAGCACTTTGGCGCCTGGCAAGCCTTCACTGGAGGGTTGGGGACGACCATGGCCTGCCAGCGCACCCCGATCGACGATTGGTGGCAAGAGATATTATGGCGGAACGACTGCAAGCGTCGGCTTGACGAGCGTGAGACACGTGCTGAGGCCAACATCAATCCGGCGGTCCCAGAGCGAAGCACGACTGAGGAGTATTGCTTATCCCTCCCACTCACTTACCAATAATGACGTCCGGCGCCTTGATCACCGCAGAAACCGCATCACCGACTTTGAGGCCAAGATCGTCCACGGCTTCATTCGTGATTGACGATGTGATTGTCAGGCCTGGCGCCAGCTCGAGTATAACATGCGCCGTTGTGGAGCCCTTCGTCACAGCCAAGATTTTACCGGGAAGAATATTGCGAGCGCTCAGTTTCATGACGTTCCTCCAAAATCGGATTGCGAGCGATTGTAAGGCTCTCGGTTCCCGCGAGCAAGGCCCCGCTAACCCGTTGGATAGCCAATCCACTCCTCATACAAGCGCCGGATCTCTGAAATTAGGACCAATCACAATTGAATGGCATGGAGGCTCTCTACGATGAGTAACACGAACCACGAAGCGCTGGTGAGCACGACGTGGCTGGCCGAGCATCTGTCAGACCCCGACCTTCGAATCCTCGATTGCACATGGCATCATGTCAGCACCAATCTTGATGGGCGGACTCAATATCGCGGGCGCCATTTGCCTGGCTCCGTTCACTTCGACATCGATCATTTAGCGGATAAGTCAAATCCTCTGCCGCATATGTTGCCGAACCCGGCGGACTTCGCCAAAAAAATTGG
>PLUZ01000516.1:3511-3978 GCA_003162995.1 Methylocapsa sp.
GCGACCTTTACCCCCTCCCTTGTGAGATCTTTGAGCGAGATGAAGGCAAATCTCGTCAACAATGCGGAGCAAGTTATCGATGCCCGTGGTCCAAGCAAGTTCGATGGTTCACAGGAGGATGTTTTTCCGCACAAGAAACTGGGGCACATTCCGAACTCCATCAATATTCCTTGGGGGGATTTGATCGATCCGGAATCCGGAGCTTTCATTGCGCATGAGGCGCTTGCCGCACGCTTCCAGGCGGCCGGAATAGATCTTCAGCGGCCGATCGTCACAACCTGCGGCTCGGGCATCACCTCTTGCGTCGTAGCGCTCGGTCTCTTTTTGCTCGGCAAAAAAGACGTCGCCGTCTATGACGGTTCCTGGGCGGAATGGGGACTCGAAGAAGATACACCGGCAGTCGCCGCTTGAGAAATTGAAGCTGCGAGGAGAGATTTTGAAATGTCCAATGAGACGGGAGCGGTCGT
>PLUZ01000516.1:4063-4222 GCA_003162995.1 Methylocapsa sp.
TGGAGAGCTAGAGGCCTTCGAATTGATCGAGGTCAAGCTCCATCCAAATCGGCGCGCGATCCTGAAGGTGTTGCCAGAAGCAACACACTTAGCAGGACGGGTGGCACTCACCCGAGAAGAAGCGGCTATCGTAGAGGCTGCCTTCAAAGAAGCAGAAGC
>PLUZ01000279.1:0-7199 GCA_003162995.1 Methylocapsa sp.
TGCGCAATGTACCGCGCCAAGGCGGCACGCGGTATGAAGCCATGATTTTGTGCAAGCTTACTTATGCGCTAGGGTTTAATTTGGCCGCGTATATTTTCGAATCAGGGCGCGTGCACCAGAGCTCTTCCTCCCAAGCGGGGGCAAACTGTGCTAAGCATCCGGTGGAGCTCAGGGCCAAGGGCCTATCGGCCCGAAGGGAGACACCAAATGCGTTACATTCTTGCCGTGATCTTCGTTTGCGCGATCGGTATGCCCGCGGCGTCCGCTCTGCCAACGGTTAGCCCCAATTCGCTTTCGGTGTTGAAAGCGACCCCAATAGCACATGTAGTGAAGCGCAAACGCCCGCACTCTCATCGTCACAGGAGCAGCGGCGACGGCGGTATCCACCCTTTGGTCGGTAGCGGTGACTACTAAGCCGGAAGCGAAGCCATAGGGCAAGGATTGCGGCACGGGCCGTCCAGCTCGGACACCGCAGCGGCAAGACGGCATAGATAGCTGTTTTTCAAGGGACGGGCGTGGCGGCACCGACTCCATCTGTTCGGATGGCGGCGACGGTTCTCCGGTCGCCGATGGCTGCAAGCATCGCGGACGACCGCTTCTAGCCGTTCATAGACGCTCCGGCAAAGTTCGGCGAAGGACCGCTTTAGAATCATTAGCAGAAGTTTAAACCGAGCCAGTACTGTACGGTCCTGGATTTGGAGCGAGCGCAATCATACGGTAAGTTTTGCGCCAAATTAAATGATCACCCCGAATTAAAATCATCCCGAAACAAGTTTGAGTCTCTTATCCAGCACCGCGATGACGCGGGACAGATCGTGGCCGCGTTTCAGAATGAGGCCGGTCGCGGTGACGACGGAATAGAGTCCTTGCTTGCGGGCGAGTTTGGGATGTTTCTCGATCCGGTACAGCGCATATTCCGCAGCCCGCCGGTAAATCGAGAAAACCGCTTTCTGAGCGGTAAAATCGATTGCGTAGTCGCGCCATTCGCCGCCCGCGACCTTGCGCCCATAGAGACCGAAAATTTCGCACAATTCGTTCCTGTCAAACGAAACAACTTCCGCCATGCCCGCCGCGCCGCCTCCGGCTGGCCAGGCCGGGCGCGCGGGGCAATGATCTTCGGATGGCTCCGTCTCGTTCATGCGTGACGCCTTTGGCTTTTTATCTTGATCTTTATCGTCGCTTGAAGCTGGCAAGACGGCAAGTGGTGTTTTGACGTTTTTGCGACAAGTTGCCAAAAAAGCGAATCCTTGTTTTTTGCGCCTGCGAGGACTCTAAGACGAAGAGGCGAGCACGAAGCTCTTGCATCCGCCGGGCGGTGGGGCAATATCTTGGCCATTGGGGAAGACAGCAGCGCGCCATCGGCGAAAGCTGCGGAATATCCTCTAAAGCCATGAAATCTCATTTGAAACTGGAAAGGAGGCAGGCGGACATGCCGGAGGCTGAGGGTCACAGTCAAGCTTTTCAAGCGGATGTCGCCAAATTGCTACATCTCATGGTGCATTCGGTCTATTCGGATCGCGATGTTTTTCTGCGCGAACTCCTTTCCAATGCCGCCGATGCTTGCGAGAAATTGCGCTATGAGGCGCTCGCCGACCCAGCGCTCGCGCCGGACTCCTTCGCGATCCGGATTGCGCTCGACAAGAATGCCCAAAGCCTCGCCATCGAGGACAATGGGATCGGCATGTCGCATCAAGATCTCACCGATCATCTCGGCACGATCGCGCGTTCGGGAACGAGGGCTTTTCTCGACCGGTTGGGTACGGCGAGCGGGGACGCCGTGGAAGGCGAGGACAGGCGCGAAAAACTCGATCTGATCGGTCAGTTCGGGATCGGATTTTATTCGGCCTTCATGGTGGCGGACCGCGTCGATGTTTTCACGAGGCGCGCGGGCTCGCATGAAGCCTTCCATTGGAGTTCGGACGGCAAGGGTACTTTTTCGATTGAGCCGTTTGTGGAAGACGAGGCCCCGGTTCGGGGGACGCGGGTCGTTCTCCATCTGAACGAGACATCTAAGGACTATCTCGAAACTGGCCAAATCGAGCGAATCGTGCGCGAACATTCGAGCGCGCTCACGGTGCCGATCGAGCTTGTGGAAGAAAAAGGCGGCGAATCGCGCAAGATATCCGATGGCGCGGCGCTCTGGACCAAACCGAAAGCTGCCATCACGGAGCATGATTATAAAGAGTTTTATCAAACACTTGGTGGAATGTTTGATGATCCAGCATTAACAATGCACTGGCACGTCGAAGGGCGCCAGGAGTATACGGTGCTGGCCTTTGTGCCAGGGTCGCAGCCGTTCGATCTCTTCGATCCCGCGCGTCCGGGCCGGGCGAAGCTCTATGTCCGGCATGTGTTGATCACGGATGATGCCGAGGTATTGCCGAGATGGCTACGCTTCGTCCGTCTCGTCGTCGATTCGGCCGATCTGCCGCTTAATGTTTCACGTGAAACAATCCAGCAAAGCCCGGTTTTCACGGCCATCAAGAAGGCGGTGACGAATCGTGTCCTTCAGGAATTGGTCAAGCTTGCCGAAAGCGACAAGGATAAATTCGCGAAAGTTTGGGAGCATTTCGGCGCCGTTCTGAAGGAAGGCCTTTACGAGGATCCAGAACGGCGTGATGCCTTGTTTGGCATGGCGCGCTTCGCGACCTCGACCTCACCGGAAGGCGGCCGCGGCCTCAAGGATTATGTTGCAGGTCTGCAAACCAACCAGACGGCGATCTATTATCTTCTCGGCGAGGATCTGTCGCGTCTGTCGGCCAGTCCGCAGCTCGAAGGGTTCCGGGCAAGAGGAATCGAGGTTTTGCTGTTGCCGGACCCGGTCGATGCTTTTTGGGTCGCGACGGCGGTTGGCTTCGACGGCAAGCCTTTCAAATCGGTGACGCAGGGCGCGGCCGACATCAAAACCATTCCCTTGAAGGAGCAACCGGACGCGGCCGCAGCCGAGCCTCTAGCGGCGGCCGGTCTTGCCACGCTTTACGCACTTATGAAACAAGTTCTGGGCGAGTCGGTCGAGGATGTCCGCGCCTCTGACAGGCTGTCTACGAGCCCCGCTTGTCTCGTCGCCTCCGATAGCGGGCCTGACCGGCGGCTCGAACGGATGCTGGCCGCGAGCGGCCGGCTCGGGCCAGCATCGAAGCCGGTGCTTGAAATCAATCCCGGCCATCCGCTGATTCGGGCCCTGGCCACGAAAATTGGCGCTCCGGATAAGGAAAAATTCGAGGATATTATTTGGCTCCTCTTCGACGAGGCTAGGGTGATGGAAGGGGAAAAGCCGGCCGATGCCTTCGCCGCCCGGCTAACGCGGGTTCTGCTCGACGCCGTGGGCCACTCCGCAGCATGAACGAAGACATCGTGATCGAGTCCAAAAATTTAGAGCGGGATGCGGGCGGAAAACCGGTTTCCACTTTGCCTCATCCCGCTCTGGAGTTCGGACCGGCGCTCCCGCGCGGCGCGGCGCTTGGTGCCCTCGTCCGGCTGTTGAGGGAAGCCGGAATAGACTCCGCGCCGATCGACAGCCGCCTGCTGCTTTGCGCGGCGCTCGGCATCGATCACGCGACTCTCATTCGCGATCCCGAGTGTCCGCTCGGGTCCGGCGTCGCGAAACTCACGGCCTTCGCGGAACGACGGTTGCGGCGGGAGCCGGTATCGCGAATCATTGGCCATCGGGAGTTTTGGCAAGCGCGTTTCAAGATCGCTCAAGAGGTTCTGGACCCGCGCCCCGAAACCGAGACTCTTATTGAGGCAGTTCTCGACCATGCGGCGCGGTTTCCTCGCGAAAACCGGCGGATTCTCGACCTTGGGACAGGCTCCGGGGCAATTCTTTGCTCGATTCTGCAGAGCCTGCCTGGATCATCCGGTGTGGGTGTCGATATTTCATCCGCTGCCTGCGCGATTGCGCGAGACAATCTCACCGCTTTGGGGCTCGAATCGCGGGGATTCATTGTCTGCGGTGACTGGGCCCGCGCTTTACGCGGCCGATTCGATGTCATCGTCTCCAATCCCCCCTATGTCGCGAGCGGCGCAATCGCTCGCCTGGAACCGGAGGTTCGCCAATATGATCCGCGTTTGGCCCTCGATGGAGGGGAAGACGGTTTGGCGGCCTATCGCGAAATCATCCCGGCCTTGCCGGGACTGCTGGCGCCTGGCGGTTTAATCGCTCTGGAACTGGGGGCAGGCCAATATTTTGACGTCGCCGCCCTGTTACGGGGCAGATTTGAGAGCCCAGTCGAAGTTAGGCTTGACCTCCACGGATGCCAGCGCGTGGTTCTGGTGCGAGACGGCGCCGGAGGGGGACGTGACAAATAGGTCACGCCACCCCTCAGAAAAGATATATTTTTTCAAAAGGTCTTGGCGTTTGGCGCGAAAGCGACTAGGTTCCTTCGCCAAGGGTTGTTTTTCGCTGAGGTTGCACAGTTCCGATAGGCGTTGAGATCCACTGTCCGCGAATATATCCGTAGCTACCGCCGAATGCGCGGGTGACAGATGATCTCCGGTTCGGGGTGTGCCGCGATACCCGGCATGGCCGGGTTTGATATCCCCAGACTCTGAGACTCTATCAATATTGGGTCGAGGATCGGTTGCCGCGGCGGTTCCGTGAGCACCTTCGTCACCGGCTGGAGAGCCTAATATCCGCTCGCGCCTTCGTATTTTGAGAAAAAGGGGTTCGATAAGGACGGTGAACGCACGCCCGCGCGGCGATGCGCAAATGTCGCGATTAGGGTGTTACCCTTCGCGAATACGATGCCACTTCAAGGATCATCGATGAGACCAACCCAGAATAACAAACGTATGCGCGGCCGCCCGAACAACAACCGCAAGGGACCAAACCCTCTCACAAGGTCCTACGAATCGAGTGGCCCCGATGTGAAAATTCGTGGAACAGCCCACCACATCAGTGAAAAATACCTCCAGTTGGCGCGCGACGCGCAAACCTCTGGCGACCCAGTCATGGCGGAGAGTTATCTCCAGCATGCCGAACATTATTTCCGGCTGATCGCCGCGGCTCAGCTGGCCCAGCAACAAGGGCCGGGCGCCTATCCGCGCCAGCCTGGGGAAGTTCTAGCGGAAGAGGCCGAGGACGACAGCGATTTCGGCGGTATCCCCGACCGGTTTGCTTCCATCCCCGAGCGTTTTTCTCCACCGCCTCAACCAAGCCTTATGGCGCAACCGCAGCCCGGTCCCGCGCAGCCAACTGTCGACCGGCCCTTCCAGGACAATGGCGACAGACAGCTGGGCGACAGACAAGGCAGCGACAGACAGGGGAGCGACAGACAGGGTTTCACCCGGCCGGAGCGTGGCCCGCGTCCGGAGCGCCCTTTTCAGGACAGGAATTACCGGGACCGTGAATACCAAGCCTACCCGGAAAAGCCTTATCAGGAACAGCGGCCCTATCAAGATCGCAATGGCCGCGGACGTGATCAGGAAAACCGCGGCGGCCGTGGACGCGGTCCCCGCGATTACCGCAATGAAGCGTCGATCCGGGTCGATCAGCGGGATGAACCCCGGATGGCGGACGTCGGCATCGAAGGCAACGGTCTTCCGGCGTTCATCACCGCGCCGGTTCGCGTTCAGGCCGAATCGCATGACTCTCCGCCGCCGCCTATCGAGACGCTTTCCCCCTTACTCGTCGCCGGTCCGCCGGATGCAGTGGACGCGGCCAACGGATTTCATCCGCGTCCCCGGCGCCGGCGCCGGAGCAAAGCGGAAATGGCGATCGACGAAGCACATCGCGGCGAAGAGGGGACTGCCACTGAGTCGATCCAGGATTGAGCCGCGAGCTTTCCGCGAATTGGAGTCTTAGTGCGACTTACCTACGATGGAGCATCTGGTCGAGAAGGAATCTCTCAGATTCAAAGAGTTGGAGCATGTTCTGATCGAAAAAGTTGAGCAACTCTTTCGGAACATGCTCTTGTCTTGATTTGCACGGCCAGGCGAATGATATTCGTCTGGGTGCGGTCAAATCGAGGTGATTCTTCCATGTTTTTAAAACCATCCGCTGTAGCGGCCGGCTGTATGGTCGCGCTTATTTCCTTCGATGCAGGGGCGTTCCCGGCCTCGGTTTTTCCGGTGGAGCAACAATCGTTCATGACGCAAGTGGCTGGCGGTTGCGGGCTTGGCTGGCATCGCGGCCCTTGGGGTGGCTGCCGTCGCAATTGGGGAGGCTGGGGCCGCCGTTGCTGGTTCCGGCCAACACCTTGGGGTCCCCGCCGTATTTGCCGTTGGTAAACGCGGCAGAAATCGGAAAACCCCGCACGGCGGGGTTTTCTTTTTCCGGCCGCGGTGAGGCGAGGTTTCAATTGCGCATCATCTCGCGGCCGTTCCACCATCCTTCTGCGCCAAAGCTCTGCGAATTTAGCGGCCATCAACTCTACCATATGCGCGGTTCGCTCCTACATTTCTAGCAGTAGGCGGTCGCTGTCGGGCCGCACGATTTGCCGCGAAGCGCAATGCCAAAATCATGAGTCGCGCGTGGTTGCCTTGAGCCAACCGCCGCTCTAGGTGCCACTGGCATGAGGGGTAGCTTCGCGTAGGAGAGATTTCCACCATGAACATTGAAAAATATACCGAAAGGGCGCGGGGGTTCGTTCAAAGCGCCCAATCGCTCGCCGTCCGCGAAGGGCACCAGCAATTTACGCCCGAACATATCTTGAAGGTTCTTCTCGACGACGAGGAGGGGCTCTCCGCCGGCCTCATCGACAGGGCAGGGGGGCGCTCGCGCGACGCGCTCCGCGATACCGAACTCGCACTCGCCAAATTGCCCAAGGTGCAAGGCGCCGGAGCCGGGCAACTTTATCTTGCGCCCGCGACAGCGCGCATTTTCGACAATGCCGAAAAGATCGCGCAAAAGGCTGGCGACTCTTATGTCACGGTTGAGCGGCTTCTGCTTGCCCTGGCGATGGAAAAAAGCACGGAAGCTGGCAAGATTCTGGAGCGCGCGGGCGTTACCCCCCAGACTCTCAACGCGGCGATCGAGAATCTCCGCAAGGGCCGCACCGCTGATAATCCGACTGCTGAAAATGCATATGATGCCTTGAAGAAATATGCGCGCGATCTCACCGAGGCCGCCCGCGCGGGAAAACTCGATCCGGTGATCGGCCGCGATGAAGAGATCCGGCGCACCATTCAAGTTTTGTCGCGTCGCACGAAAAACAATCCGGTTTTGATCGGCGAGCCTGGTGTCGGCAAGACCGCGATCG
>PLUZ01000279.1:7213-13957 GCA_003162995.1 Methylocapsa sp.
TTCGAGGAGCGGCTGAAGGCGGTTCTGAACGAAGTCACGGCCGCGGCGGGAGGCATTATCCTCTTCATCGACGAGATGCATACGCTGGTTGGCGCGGGTAAGGCGGATGGCGCGATGGATGCGTCGAACCTTTTGAAACCGGCCCTCGCGCGCGGCGAATTGCACTGCGTCGGCGCGACGACGCTCGATGAATTTCGCAAGCATGTCGAAAAGGATGCGGCTCTCGCACGCCGCTTCCAGCCGGTGTTCGTCTCCGAGCCAACCGTCGAAGACACGATTTCGATCCTGCGCGGTCTTAAGGAAAAATACGAATTGCACCATGGCGTGCGCATCACCGATGCGGCGATCGTCGCCGCCGCGACCCTGTCGCATCGCTATATTGCGGACCGGTTCCTTCCCGACAAGGCGATCGATCTCGTCGACGAGGCAGCCTCCCGTCTGCGTATGCAGGTCGATTCGAAGCCGGAAGAGCTCGATGAACTGGACCGCCGGATTATTCAGCTCAAGATCGAGCAGGAGGCCTTGAAAAAGGAAACCGATTCCGCCTCGAAGGATCGCCTGGAGAGGCTCAGCGGGGAACTCGCCGAGCTTGAGGAAAAGTCTGCCTCATTGACGGCGCGCTGGAATGCGGAGAAGGACAAGCTCGGCTCGGAACAGAAGTTCAAGGAGCAGCTCGAGGCCGCCCGCAACGAACTCGTCCAAGCGCAACGCCGCGGCGAATATCAGCGCGCGGGCGAACTCACTTATGGGGTCATTCCCGATCTCGAAAGAAAGCTTGCCGCGACCGAGGCGGAACGCGGCGGCGTTCTCGTGGACGAAGCAGTGACAGCCAACCACGTCGCCCAGATCGTCTCGCGTTGGACCGGCGTTCCCGTCGACAAAATGCTGGAGGGCGAGCGCGACAAGCTCTTGAAAATGGAGGACGCGCTTGCAACCCGCGTCGTCGGCCAGGCGGAGGCGGTGAAGGCGGTCGCGACCGCGGTGCGGCGCGCGCGGGCGGGCCTGCAGGACCCCAATCGCCCGATCGGCTCTTTCATGTTCCTTGGCCCGACGGGGGTTGGCAAGACCGAGCTCACCAAGGCGCTTGCCGCGTTTCTTTTCGACGACGAAGCCGCGCTCGTGCGCATCGACATGTCGGAATATATGGAGAAACATTCGGTTGCCCGCCTGATTGGTGCGCCACCTGGCTACGTCGGCTATGAGGAAGGCGGCGCTTTGACCGAGGCGGTGCGCCGCAGGCCCTATCAGGTCGTCCTCTTCGACGAGATCGAAAAGGCCCATCCGGATGTCTTCAACGTCCTGCTGCAAGTGCTCGACGACGGCCGGCTGACCGACGGGCAGGGCCGCACGGTCGATTTCCGCAATGTTCTGATTGTCATGACCTCCAATCTTGGTGCCGATTTTCTTGTGCTGCAAAAAGAGGGCGAGGATTCCTCTGCCGTGCACGCGGAAGTCATGCAAGTCGTGCGCGGGCATTTCCGGCCGGAATTCCTCAATCGTGTCGACGAAATCATATTGTTCCATCGGCTGCGCCGCGAAGATATGGGTGCGATCGTCGATATTCAGTTCGCGCGGCTTGCGAAACTGCTTGAGGACCGCAAAATCACGATCGAGCTGCATCCCGAGGCGCGGGAATGGCTTGCCAGCAAGGGCTATGATCCAGGCTATGGCGCGCGGCCTTTGAAACGGGTGATCCAGAAGAACGTGCAGGATCCCTTGGCCGAATTGATCCTCGCCGGGGATATCCACGACGGGGAGAAAGTTGTCGTCGGCGCTGACGAAAATGGCCTTCTGATCAGTGGCCGGCCCGTGGCTGGCATCACCGCTTGAGCGTTTCCGGTTACGTGAATCGCGTGATCGAAAAGGACGTGTTCTGGCGGCTTTACCAGCGACGGTACCGGAAACATCCGGCAGAACACCGAGGCATGTGTGGACAGCGTTGCAATAGCTCCGAAAAATGCTCGAAAATGGATTAAAAAACATGAACTTCAGGCGCATACAGGCTATAATTAAAAATCATACAATTTCGCCTTTGCCAAAATCAGAAAGTTCAATTCTCCATGGCCGAATCCGCCGCCGTGCCGCCGGTTCCCTTGACCCCTGAAACAGAAGCTTATTATGGCGCCGATTCGATCAAGGTGCTGCGCGGTCTTGATGCCGTTCGCAAACGCCCTGGCATGTATATCGGCGACACCGATGATGGCTCCGGACTTCATCACATGGTCTATGAAGTCGTCGATAACGCCATCGACGAGGCGCTGGGCGGCTACGCGACGCGCGTAAGCGTGACACTCAATGCCGATGGCTCTGTCACCGTCACCGACGACGGGCGCGGCATACCGACTGACATTCACAGCGAAGAAAAGGTTTCCGCGGCGGAGGTCATCATGACCCAGCTGCATGCCGGCGGAAAATTCGATCAGAATTCCTACAAAGTGTCGGGAGGTCTGCACGGGGTCGGCGTGTCCGTCGTCAACGCGCTTTCGAGCTGGCTGCTGCTGCGCATTTGGCGCGACGGCAAGGAGCATCTCCTGCGTTTCGAAAATGGCGACGCGGTCATGCCGCTTGAGATCACGGGGCCGGCGCCGGACGTGGGCGGGAAACCAAAACGCGGCACCGAGGTCACCTTTCTCGCTTCGCCGAAAACCTTCACTATGGTCGATTTCGACTATGCGACGATCGAACATCGTCTGCGCGAGCTGGCTTTTTTGAATTCAGGGGTCAAGATCGAACTCGCCGACCTTCGCGGCGCCGAGGTCAAGCGGGAGGAACTCTACTATGAAGGCGGCCTTGAGGCTTTTGTGCGCTACCTCGATCGCGCCAAGACGCCGCTCCTCTCGAATCCGATCCTCATCAAAGGCGATCGCGACAAGATCACGGTCGAAGCCGCGCTTTGGTGGAACGATTCCTATCACGAGCATGTGCTCGCCTTCACCAACAATATTCCGCAGCGCGATGGCGGGACGCATCTCGCGGGGCTTCGCGCCGCGCTGACCCGCCAGGTCACGGGTTACGCGGAGCGCGCCGGGCTTGCCAAGCGCGAAAAGGTCGATCTCAATGGAGACGATTGCCGCGAGGGTCTCACTTGCGTGCTTTCGGTGAAAGTTCCAGACCCAAAATTTTCCTCGCAGACCAAGGAAAAGCTCGTCTCCTCAGAGGTGCGGCCGGCTGTCGAAGGCCTCGTCAACGAGATGCTCGGGTCATGGTTCGAGGAGCATCCGCAGGACGCGCGGACAGTCGTGGGCAAGGTCGTCGAAGCGGCGCAAGCCCGCGAAGCGGCGCGCAAGGCGCGCGAGCTCACCCGCCGTAAGGGGGCGCTCGATGTTGCCAATCTGCCGGGTAAACTCGCCGATTGCCAGGAGCGCGATCCGGCGAAGGCCGAACTCTTTCTCGTCGAGGGCGATTCGGCCGGCGGCTCCGCCAAGCAAGGCCGCAACCGGGAATATCAGGCCGTGCTTCCGTTGCGCGGAAAAATCCTGAATGTTGAGCGGGCGCGTTTCGACAAGATGCTCTCAAGCCAGGAAATTGGCACTTTGATCACCGCGCTTGGCACCGGGATCGGCCACGGCGATTTCAATGCCGACAAATTACGCTATCACAAGATCATCATCATGACCGACGCGGATGTCGACGGCTCGCATATCCGCACGCTTCTGCTCACATTTTTCTTCCGGCAGATGCGAGAGCTGATCGAGCGCGGTCATCTTTATATTGCGCAGCCGCCTCTCTACAAGGTCAAGCGCAGCGGTTCCGAACAATATTTGAAGGACGAGCGCGCGCGCGAGGATTATCTGATTGGCAATGGTCTTGAGACCGCCGTGCTGCGTTTGGCGAGCGGCGAGGAGCGTGCCGGCGCCGACCTCCGCGCGATTGTCGAAGAGGCGCGGGCCGTGCGCCACATGCTCACGGGGCTCCATTCGCGCTATGATCGTGATAGCGTGGAGCAAGCGGCGATCGCCGGCGCGTTGAGGCCGGTCTCGCCCGACAGCGAGGCCGAGGCCTTGGGTTTTGCCTCGGCAATTGCCGCCCGTCTCGATGAGCGCGCCGAGGATATGGAACGCGGCTGGGCTGGTGCGGTCGAAAATGGGGGCTATGTCTTCACCCGCGAATTGCGCGGCGTGCGCCAGGCCGTGAGTCTCGACGCTGGACTCTTGGCTTCGATCGAGGCGCGCCGCCTCAACGAGCATGCGCAATCGCTTCACGAGGTTTTCGCCAGGCCAGCACTTTTTTTGCGCCGGAGCGATCAAACCCAAGTCTCGGGGCCGGGCAGTCTGCTCGACGCGGTGATGGCGGCTGGGCAGAAGGGCATTTCCCAGATGCAGCGCTACAAAGGGCTTGGCGAAATGAATCCGGAACAGCTGTGGGAGACGACGCTCGATCGTGAGGCGCGGACGCTGTTGCAGGTCAAGATCAAGGAAGGCGACGATGCCGAGGATATTTTCGTCAAGCTGATGGGCGATATCGTCGAGCCACGCCGCGAATTCATCCAGGAAAACGCGCTCAGCGTCGCCAATCTCGATGTGTAAGGCATGTTTCGCAGCCCATCGGAGCGAAAGATGATGCAAGACAAGACGTTTGAAGTCACCCATACCGATGAGGAATGGCAGCGCCTGCTTACGCAGGAACAATACTGGATCATGCGCCGGCATGGCACGGAAGCTCCGGGAAGCTGCGCCCTCATCCATGAAAAGCGTCCCGGCACCTTCGTCTGCGCTGGGTGCGGACAGCGGCTTTTCGTGTCGAGCAAAAAATTCGAGAGCGGCACTGGCTGGCCGAGCTTCAACGATCCCGTCGAAGGCGCCCTTGAGAGCACCGAGGATCGAAGCCATGGCATGACCCGGACGGAGGTGCATTGCAGCCGCTGCGGCAGCCATCTCGGCCACCTCTTTCCAGACGGCCCGCCGCCGACGCATCTGCGTTATTGCATCAATGGCGTCGCAATGAATTTTCTGCCGGAGTAAAGCGTAAAGAGAAGCGCCGGTCAGCGGATGTAGACCGCCTCGATGACTTTGAGTTCTTCTCCCAAGGGATCGATTTCGAGCCGCACGACCTCGGCCATGAGCCGGTCGCGGAATTTATAGGCCCGCCGCCAGCCATCCTCGGTGACCGGAGGCCAGGGTGTGAAGCTTTTCTTATCGACCATCAAGGCTTCGCATCGCAAGCGCGGGCCGGAGATGTTGCGGGCGATGATATACATGGGGCTTCAACGCGTCCTCGTCCGGGCGGGCTCTTTGCGCGTTTGGCACAAGACGGCGCGACGGCATGCCTATTGTCTCGCATTTTTGGAAAATATCGACAAAATTTCATCCCGTGGCGCAGCACGGGGCTTCGAGCCGGGCGTGGCCCTGGACTCCCGCGATTGAGAAGGAACCGTTCAAAATCAAGGAAGTGAAGCCTGACGGAGTCGAAAAAGGAGAGCAACTTTGTTCAAGACGTGCTACGGGGCGTGCAAATAACACAATTCAAAAAGCAAATGCAGGGAATAGTCCGGTTTTGTGGAATACGCCGGGCAGGCCTGGCCTCGAACCAAAGGTCCGCATGGGTTGGCTGCGAAGAACGATCAGCGTGATCTTTGCCACGGCGGTTGCGATTGGGGTGGATCTCGTTTTCGTGCCGGTCGCGGCGCTCATCGATCCGGTGACGCGGGGCGCCGGTTTTGCATTGACCCAATATGCCGTCTTGGCGCTTGATTCGGATTTCGCGGTGGGGTCGGCTGGCGGAGATTTTGCCCTGTTTACCCAATTCGTCTGGATGGCGGTGGTGACGGTCTGCGCCGTTCCCGTGATTGTTGCGGCCTTGATCGGCGAGATTGCCAGAGTGCGCGCGTTCTTTTGGTATGCCGGCGCCACCGGCTTCGTCGCCGCATCGGCACCGTGGCTCATCCGGGCGACGCTGCATCTGCCAAGAGCGGCAGACTATAATTTCGCGGAATTGCGGTTTGCCCTTGTTTTTTTCCTCGGCGGCTTGATTTCCGGTTCGGTTTATTGGCTTCTCGCTGGCTGTAACGCGGGCGGAAGGGCCTCGATTTGACTGCGGCTGGCCGTTCTTGAATTGTCTCCGCCCGTTCGTTTATCTCACCACAAGCGGTTGCGGCTTGTCCCGCCTCGCATTATGGTCCGGCGGCCGCGGGCGCCAGCCTGGGAGAGAGCGGTATTGGGGCGTCGCCAAGCGGTAAGGCAGCGGATTTTGATTCCGCCATACGGAGGTTCGAATCCTCCCGCCCCAGCCAATAATTTCAATACATTATATTTGCGATAGGGCGCATTTAATCCCCGTTGGGTATCACCCGGGTATCACGGAAAGCAAGCTGATGGCTGAAGGGGGACCCTACAAACTTCGTGACTGAATGGAGCATTACTTTCGCTGGATCCTGACGTGATCTTAACAATTAAGGCTACGCATCTAGGGGTCAGGAGTTCGAANNTCGAATCTCTTCGGGCGCGCCACTTTTCAAGAACTTAGCGGATCTATGGGAGCATCTCGTCTGCCGCGGAAGCAAGACGGAAGCAGCCGGCGGTAGGCTTTTGGACAGTTTGTCGCACACTCGGCAATGCCATCGGGAAGATGTCGCATGGCCTCATCTTGGATGTTAGGCTGGTCGGCGTCGCTCAGCGCACAACCTTGCCAAGGTGTACCTCAACAACCGGAAGTGCTGAATACACTCAGACACTTCGGGGCCGCGCCCATGGCGGTCATTATTTGAGCTGTTTGCAAATACCACCAGCGGACATTCGGAAGAATTCG
>PLUZ01000237.1:0-5043 GCA_003162995.1 Methylocapsa sp.
GCGGTTCTGGAAGACATGGCGTCCGGCCGGCCGATGGACCGTCTTGTCTGCGGCGATGTCGGCTTCGGCAAGACCGAGGTCGCGCTCCGTGCCGCCTTCGCCGCCGCTATCGAAGGCAAGCAAGTGGCGGTCGTCGTGCCGACGACGCTTCTCGCGCGCCAGCATCATAAGAATTTCGTGGCGCGCTTCGCGCATCTGCCGGTCAAGATCGCGCAAATGTCGCGGATGGTCGGCGCCGCTGATCTCAAATCCGCCAAACTCGGCGCCGCCTCCGGCGAGATCGATATTATTATCGGAACACACGCTGTGCTCGGCAAAGGGGTGAGCTTCAAGGATCTGGGACTCGTCATTGTTGACGAGGAGCAGCATTTCGGCGTCAAGCATAAGGAGCGGCTCAAGGAGCTGCGCGCCGAGGTCCATGTCCTGACGTTGTCGGCGACGCCAATCCCGCGCACGCTCCAGCTTGCCTTGACCGGCGTGCGCGAACTTTCGATCATCGCGACGCCACCAGTCGACCGGCTCGCCGTGCGGACTTTTATTTCGCCGTTCGACGATGTGCTCGTGCGGGAAGCGCTGCTGCGCGAACGCTATCGTGGCGGCCAGAGTTTCTATGTGTGCCCGCGCATCGATGATATCGAGGAGGCAAGTGCCTTCCTGCGTCAACATGTTCCGGAAGTGAAGTTTATTGTCGCGCATGGCCAGTTGGCGGCAACCGAACTCGAAGCCAGGATGGCGGCCTTCTACGACGGCCAATATGATGTCCTGCTTTCGACCGCGATCGTCGAATCCGGTCTCGATATTCCCGCCGCCAATACGCTCATCGTGCATCGCGCCGATATGTTCGGACTTGGTCAGCTCTATCAATTGCGCGGCCGCGTTGGGCGCGCGAAAGTCCGCGCTTATGCGCTCTTCACGGTTCCCGCCAACCGCACGATGACGCCGCAAGCCGAACGGCGGCTGAAAGTCTTGCAATCGCTCGACACGCTCGGCGCCGGGTTTGAACTTGCAAGCCATGACCTCGATATTCGCGGCGCCGGAAATTTGCTTGGCGATGAACAGTCCGGCCATATCAAGGAAGTCGGCTATGAACTCTATCAAGACATGCTGCGCGAGGCGGTCGAAGCCCTGAAGGCGGGCATAGAGGAACCCGCCGAGGAGGCTTGGTCGCCGTCGATCACGCTTGGCACGCCGGTAACGATCCCCGAGGATTATGTCGAAGATCTCCACTTGCGTCTCAGCCTCTACCGCCGCCTCGCGGCGCTGCAATCCGATGCCGAGATCGAGAGTTTCGCGGCCGAGCTGATCGACCGTTTTGGGCCATTGCCCGGCGAAGTCGAGCAACTGATGCAATTGGTCGCGATCAAGGCTTTGTGTCGGCAGGCGCATATCGAAAAGGTCGAAGCGGGGCCAAAGGGCGTCATCGTTGCGTTTCGCGAGAATTTTTTCGCCAATCCGCAAGGCTTGGTGCGCTATATCGCCGAACAAGGCTCGTTCGCGAAAGTCCGCCCGGACATGAAGATTGTGTTTGTCCGCGAATTCGAGACGGCAGCCGCAAGGCTGGATGGCACGCGGCAAATTTTGCGGGCGCTCGCCGCCATCGCCATGAAGAAGGCGGCGTGAAGCAAGACGCTAAGCGGCAACCTGAAAGCTTGGAGGGCCAAGCCTCAGCAAAAGCCTAAGCTTTTCAAAAGACCCTCAACAATCGGCGCTTCTATGCTATATATGCATCATCGAACCGTGGATGCCGCAGCAGACAGTTTGGAGAGGTTTATGGCCAACCCGCAATTCGCAGTCCTGTCTTTGACCGAAGCCGCCGCGGCCCGTGCGCGCAATCTCATTGAGGCCGCCGGGCGGCCGGTCGCGGGTTTGCGGGTCGGGATCAAGAAGGGCGGCTGTGCTGGCATGACCTACACCATGGATCTTGCCGATGAAGTGGGGCCCGCCGATGAAGTCATCGAGGACCAGGGCGTGAAAATCCTGATCGAGCCGAAAGATCTTATGTTTCTGCTCGGCACGAAGCTTGATTTCGAGACCACCACTTTGCAGTCAAGCTTCACTTTTCAGAACCCGAACCAAACCGGGAGTTGCGGCTGCGGGGAATCAGTTTCGATCGCTCCGGCCGGCGAGGCGCAGGAATAATTATCCTAGCCGCGTGTTTTTACCTGGCTCGGTTTTACCCGCCGCTGGCTTCAAAGGCTTGACCGTCGCCGGGCGTAGCAGAAACATGGGCACATGGTCGCCCATGCCGACCACGGGCGAACTGTCTTCCTTTTGATGATGCCGGCGCGGCGCTTCGTCCCGCTTCGATGCCGTATCGGCGGACGGGGGATCGCCGTCTGGCCGGTGCGAAGGCTCTTGCCGGCGCGAAGAGATTGGCTTGGGCGCGACGTGTGCGCCACCATCCGGTGGCCGGGACGAACTCGCGCGGGCCCGCGCGTCGCCGCTGGGCGCGGATCGCCGCGACCTTTGCGGACGCTCGCCGCGCGGCGCCCGTTCGCCGGTTTCCTCTTCGGGAAGATTGGCGAGGCTTTCGCCCGCGAGCCAATCGATCTTGCGGGCAATTAGCCGTTCGATTTCGAGGATGTATTTCTGATCGGCAGGAGTAACGATCGAAAGCGCGACGCCGGTTTTGCCCGCGCGTCCCGTGCGGCCGATCCGGTGGACATAATCCTCCGCATGGGTAGGCACATCGAAATTGAACACGTGGCTGACATCTGGAATATCGAGCCCACGGGCCGCGACGTCCGAGCAAACGATGATGGCGACGCCGCCGCTCTTGAAAGCATCGAGCGAGGCCGTGCGGGCGCGCTGATCCATATCGCCGTGCAAGACGCCGGCATTGAATCCATGCTTTTGCAGCGATTTGTGGAGGATCGCCACGTCACGCTTGCGATTGCAGAAAATAATCGCATTTTTGAAATCGGCGGCGCCGCGGATCAAACGGCGCAAGGTTTCGCGCTTGGCCGGGCCGCTAGTCGACGCGACCAAGCCTTGTGCTATGGTGATTGCGGTGGAGGCGGCGCGGGCCACTTCGATTCGCACCGGATTATGCAAAAAGGCTTCGGTGAGCCTAGTGATCTCGGGCGGCATGGTGGCGGAGAAAAACAGAGTTTGGCGCGTAAATGGCACGAGCTTGCAGATACGCTCGATATCGGGGATGAACCCCATGTCGAGCATCCGGTCGGCTTCGTCAATGACAAGAATTTCGATTGCGGTCAGGAGCAGCTTGCCGCGTTCGGAAAAATCCAAAAGGCGGCCAGGCGTTGCGATCAGGACGTCGGCGCCCCGCATGATCTTGGTTTCTTGATCGCCGAAGGAAACACCGCCAATCAACAGCGCGACATTGAGCTTATGGTTGATCCCATAGCGGGTGAAACTTTCCTCGACCTGCGCGGCAAGCTCGCGGGTCGGCTCCAAGATCAGGGTGCGCGGCATCCGAGCCCTGGCGCGGCCTTTTTCCAGCCGCGACAACATCGGAAGCGTGAAAGCTGC
Source organism: Methylocapsa sp. (assembly GCA_003162995.1). Classification (GTDB taxonomy): domain Bacteria; phylum Pseudomonadota; class Alphaproteobacteria; order Rhizobiales; family Beijerinckiaceae; genus Methylocapsa. Next base: position 3,493 of record PLUZ01000237.1, read on the forward strand.
GGTCTTGCCGGTGCCGGTCTGCGCAATCCCAAGCACGTCGCGTCCGGCAAGAACCTGCGGAATCGCTTCCGCTTGAATGGGAGTCGGCGTTAGGTAGCCTGAGGCCTCGACGGCCTGGAGAACCTTCTCGCTAAGACCGAGTTTGCTAAATGTCATTCCGTTCCCAAAAATGGGCTATTGCCGAACCGGCACCGGATGGAACCGGTGCTGTCCGGCCCGCCGGGCGATGAATGGCGATTCTTCGCCTTGCAACTGGAAAATCCGCCAAATCCGAAACTTCCGCGCGAACGAGAACAGCGGCACGAAGCTTGAGTGGCCGGATCGAACGGGTTCTGAACAGGACTGCTAAAACATGCGGCCCACGATTCAGGCGATGGGATATTCCCTATCGCTTATTTCATTTCAACGCAATGAACTTGTGTGGCGTGCGTTCGGTCTCGTAACCAAAGCCGCGTTTATGCGCTGAATTGCCGCGCCCCGCGCTGGGGGTCCTGGCTATCTTCCTTTCATTCAATTCGTTGCGAGCCTGTGATTTGGCCCCGCAGGAGCGGCCAATTTCATAAGACCGAAGATCGTCCCGAGCGTGGCGAGATAGACCAGAAGCTGCAGCTGCGTGGGTTTGCCGGTATAACCCAGAAGCGTGTGAAGGACGCGGCCAGCTATGCTGTTATCGGCGAGCAACGAGGAGGAATTCCAGACGATGCCTCCCAAGGCGGTTGCTATATCGGCTTGTTCGAGAAAAGCAACGCTTTGCGCCGCCATGCCCGCCGCCATGAAGGCAATCAGAACACCGGTCACTTTAAAGAGATGACGCGGAGGGATAATCGCAAGGCCTCGATAGGCAAGAGCGCTGATCCCGGCGCCGAGCAAAAGCCCGAGCACACCGCCGAGCAACAGGCTCGTCCCCGATTCGCCGCTCGAAACAACGACACCGTAAAGAAACAGGACAACTTCGGACCCTTCGCGGAGCAGCGCCAAGCCGACGACGGCGGCAAGCGCCATCAAGGATCGCGAACCGCTCCCCACGTCGCGCCCCAATCGGCGCATATCCTCGCTCATCTGGCGGCCGTGGCGAGCCATCCAGATATTGTGCCAGGCAAGCATGATCACGGCGAGGCCGAGAACGCCAGCATTGAAAACTTCCTGGCCGGCACCCGCAAGCGCGTTGGATATAGCGCCGGCGAAGAACGCGACCAATATCGCGCCCAGGAGCCCAACGAAAATGCCACCGGCGACATAGCGCGTGCGCAAGGGTATGCCCCGCGTCGCGGCCAACACAATCCCGATGATCAATCCGGCTTCGATGGCCTCGCGCAGGACAATAATTAAGGCGCCCGCCATGCAAATACCTCTATGCTTCCAGGCTTGGGACAGCCTCGAAACTTGGCCGATGCTTGCTTCAAGGCACCGGCGGTGGCGCGGCCAGGTGGCGGAAAATCAAGCTCCTCAGCGCTAGGCATTACACCATCATGGCCTAACCATCAATAAAATAACCTTTCTTAGAACCATTAAAAACTATAGCTTTGACAGCTTAACTTACGCAATTCTTTT
>PLUZ01000237.1:5108-34491 GCA_003162995.1 Methylocapsa sp.
GCCTTCGGACGGCACCCGGATTTTGGTGGACCGGCTTTGGCCGCGCGGAGTTGCCCGGGACGAGGCACGCATCGATGCCTGGATCAAGGATATTGCTCCAAGCGATGGGCTGCGACACTGGTATTCCCACGACCCAAAAAAATGGTCCGGGTTCCGCACCCGCTATCTCGCCGAATTGACACAAAATAAAGCCGCCGCCGAGCTGTGCGATGTTGCGCGGGAGGCCACGACAATCACACTCCTTTATGCTGCAAAGGATATAGCGCGCAACAACGCTATTGTGTTGCGCGAATTCCTGGAGGGCGGCGCGGCGGGTAAAGAAAACTAGTTCCTTTCGCGCAGGGCCGCCCAGAACCGGCGCTGGTCCGACCGGCGCAGGATGTCGAACGGGATCGTGCGATCAATCTTCTCCGCATCGAGCAGGCGCACAAGATCATCGGCCCCCGTGATGGGGGTGCCATCGAGGGCGAGCAAAATATCGCCGGTGAGCAGGCCCGCGTGATCGGCCGGACTGCCTGCCTCGACAGCGCTAATCACCGCGCCCATCCTCTGCGTGAGGCCGAGTCGCAGCGCGATCCTGCGCGGCAACGGCACTGTGCCGGCGCCGATGCCGAGATAGGCGCGGCGGACCCTTCCATGCGCCACGAGTTCGCCGAGCACGAAACTTGCCGTATTGGACGCCACCGCGAAGCAAATGCCTTGCGCGCCGGAAATAATCGCGGTGTTGATGCCGATGATCTCACCTTGCGATGAGACAAGCGGGCCGCCCGAATTGCCCGGATTGAGCGCCGCGTCGGTCTGAATCACATCTTCGATCAAACGGCCGCTTTTTGACCGCAAGGAGCGCCCGAGCGCGGATATGACCCCCGCAGTGACGCTCGCATCGAAGCCGAGCGGGTTGCCGATCGCAATGGCGATTTCTCCAGGCTTCAGCTTTTTAGAATTGCCGAGCTTCGCCGCGGGCAACGTCGCGTCTTCATCGATCCGGACAAGCGCAAGATCCGTGTCGGGATCGTCCCCGAGAACACGGCCGGAGAAGCTGCGTCCGTCGAGCACCGTGACATCCGCGCGCTTGGCNNTTCGAATAAGCGTCGAGAAGCGCGGTGTCGTCGCCCGCATGATCAGTGTGGGCCTGATCTTCGCGAGGATCAGCTGTGCCGGAACCCGCGGACGCGTGAGCGCCGAGTTCCACTGCCTCTGCATCCTCCATGAAAGAAATGGGAAAATCGCGCGGTCCAAGAATTTTCTCGTCCATACCCAAATATATGGAACCGTTCGCCAGGTATTTAAGAGGCCGCGCGGGATTGAGCCTGGGCGTTCCGTTTTGCCGGCCGGAGCAAAAACGGAAGAAGCTAAACCCACACCTTGGCGGGATTAGAGCGCTTCCCGATCACATGGCTGCGGCTGATCGCGGTACTGCTGCCGCCGCCTGATCCCGCGCCGGCGTAAGGCGTTCTGTTGTCATGCGTTCGAGCGAAAACTAAGGGAGAGGTGAGTNNTCTTGATCACAATGTCTTGATCACAACCAACTCGGCATTCCGGCGCGCGACGCGCCCGTGTCACCGGTTTTCGTGTGACGGAGCATCACGGCAGCGCGGCAATCACAATCTCAACAGGCGTGTGATTTGGGAGATGTCGGTTTACGACGAATGTCTGATGTCACGGCAAAAGATCCATGATACACGTTTGACACATTCCGGTTATCTGGGGAATGCCAGTTCGATTCGCGTTTATCTGAGGACGTCAATTGAAGGAGTGCTTTTGATGCTGCGCAAACTCTCTCTCATTGCGGCTATGGCCGCCGCGTTGGCGTTCCCGTCAGCCGCGCTCGCCCATGGTCATGGTGGTGGTCATGGTGGCGGTCATGGGGGCGGTCATTGGGGCGGTCACGGCGGCGGCCATTGGGGCGGTCATGGCCACTGGCATCACGGCGGCTGGGGCGGCTATGGCGGTGGCGGCTATGGTGGCGGCGGCNNGGGTGGTGGAACGGACGGTGGGTCTGCGTCCACCGCTAAGAAGCCCAGCTCTCGCCCAAAGCTTCTATGTGCCTTCTTTGCACGCTAGCAGGTGTGTGAAATCGATGCAGGTGACGAGTTCGTCGATGTCGATGAACTCGTCTGGCCAGTATGCGCTTTGGCGCATCGTTGGGGGCAATCGTGATTGACAGCGTTGGATTGTGAATAGACCGAGGCTGTGTAAAAATGTGATTGTGGTAGAATTCCGAGCATCTTCCGGGTACGCCAAAGGCCGAAGAACTCGTCGAAATCACGGTTCAATGCTCTGACCGTGCTAATTTAAAGATTCCGCAGCGGGGTGCGAGGCGGATCTGGTCGGTTTAGGGCCGGTCAATCCTCTATATTTGAGCGACGCAAACCGTCGATAAGATACCAAATCACAACCCCCTTAAAGATGAATCATGGCTGTCCCGCCAGAAACCAACGTGCCATCCGGCGGATGCCGGTTAAGCTGATTTTTGAGAAAAACGAGCTGCCGTTATTCAGCTAGAAATCATGCAAAATGATTTGCGCGCCGCGCTGCCCCCGGGCGAAAGGCCCCGCACCGCTCAGCCGGAAAGGCCCGGACTCGCAGTCAAGCAGCACTGATCGGCTGATTTGGCGAGCAAAATATTGTCAAGGAACTGGCGTGCGCTATTCGCCCAGGTGAAGGTGAGCGCATGCGCTCTTGCTTTCTCGCGCGGGATGTCGAGCGCAGCGAGGCAGGCGGCGCGCAAATCAAAATCGAGCACCCCGACACCACTCGTGCCAATGACATCGAGCGGACCCGGCACCGGCAGGGCCGCCACCGGCAGTCCGCAGGCGAGCGCTTCGATGAGGACCATGCCGAAAGTATCTGTCCGGCTCGGAAACACGAAGACATCCGCAGAGGCATATTGAACTGCTAAGGCATCGCCTGTTTTCGTGCCGAGGAAATGGGCTTCCGGATAGGCCGCTTGCAAGGCACGGCGCGATGGACCGTCGCCAACGACGACTTTCGAGCCCGGCAAGTCGAGCTCCAGAAAGGCTTCAACATTCTTTTCCGGCGCTAGACGCCCGGCGTAAAGAAAGATCGGTCGCGGCAAATCGAAGGCTTCAGCCTTGGCAGGAGTAAACTGTCTGTGGTCGACGCCGCGTGACCAATGCATCAAACGTTGAAACCCGCGTTTGTTAAGGTCGTCGGCGATCGACGCGGTGGATACCATCACGCCGCAGCCCGCATTATGGAAGCGGCGTAGAAAAGCATAGGTGACGGATTCCGGGATCCTGGTGCGGGTGGCGATATATTCAGGAAATCTTGTATGATAGCTCGTGGTGAAGGGGCGCTTCATGCGTAAGCAATAGCGCCGCGCGGCAAAGCCGATAGGGCCTTCGGTCGCGATATGGATATGGTCGATTGCTACCCCGTCGAGCCGTTTCTCGACCGACCGGCAACTCGCCAGCGCGAGCCTAATTTCGTGATCTGTTGGAAGGGGAATCGTGGTAAAATCTTGCGGTGTTAAAAACTCGATTTCGGCACCGAATTCATAAAGAGCCCTGGCCACGGACTCAAGCGAGCGGACAACGCCATTGATTTGCGGTTTCCATGCATCCGTCGCGACGAGGATTCGCGTCACGCCGCCACCCTCGCAGCCGGCCTTGTTCTCTTATCAGCATTTATCGCCGCGATGCGCTGCTCTTCGGCGGTCATCTGCCAGCACAAGACCTCGAGCCTTCCGTCTTCATGCTCGGCGACGGCCGTGCATGATTCAACGAAATCGCCGGTGTTGATATAGGTAATGCCGTCTATGTCGCGGATCACGGCATGATGAATGTGGCCGCAGACGACCCCGTTGGCATGATGCCGGCGCGCGGCTTCGGCCAAGGCCGTCTCGAAGGCGCCGATGAAATTCACCGCGTTCTTCACCTTGAGTTTGGCCCAGGCAGAAAACGACCAGTAGGGAAACCCCAGCCTGCGGCGGATTTTGTTGAACCCGAGGTTCAACCAGAGAGCAAGTGTATAGGCCCAATCGCCCAGCCAGGCAAGCCAGCGCGCGTGCTGTACAACGATGTCGAACTGGTCGCCATGGACGATGAGGAGCCGTTTTTTGTCAGCCGTCATGTGATAGGCATGATCGGCGACTTCCACGCCGCCAAACACCATCCCGATATAATCGCGCGCGAACTCGTCGTGATTGCCGGGCACGTAAATCATCCGGGCGCCCTTGCGCACTTTACGCAGCAGCTTTTGGAGGACATCGTTGTGCGCCTGCGGCCAGTACCATCCGCTTTTGAGCCGCCACCCGTCGACTATATCGCCGATGAGGTAAATTGTTTCAGCGTCATTATGTCTCAAGAAATCTAGCAAAAGCTCGGCCTGGCAGCCGCGCGTCCCGAGATGAATGTCGGACAGGAATAGCGTGCGGTAAATGACCGGTTCTGGTTCTGGCTCTTCGCTCAATGGCGTAACCTAGCTGACTTCTTTAAATTGTTCCAAGCGAAAGCAGATTCGTATGGCTTTTGGATGACAGACGCCCGTCATGGGCTTGGCTGAGGCGCGATTNNTACCGTGGTTTGGGCAAAATTGGGTATCGTTTAAAAACAAACTCCGACTGGCGGACGGGAATCATGGGTATCGAAGGGCACCACAAAATCAAAGCGCTGGAAACCGGCGCGGCTGCCCTATCGAATCAGCTTGGCAAAACGGTACAACGTCTGCGTAAGGCCTATAATCTTTCGCTGTCCGATCTCTCCGAGCAATCGGGCGTTGCCAAATCGATCATTAGTCAGATCGAGCGCAATGAGACCAACCCGACTCTTGCCACGATCTGGCGCCTTTCGCAAGCCCTCGATGTCTCGATCGAACGGGTGCTGCAGGCGGCTGACGACGGTCCCTTCTTGGAGAAATCCTCGCGTGGCGACACGCCGATGCTGGTCTCAGAAGACGGTAAGTGCCGGCTCGCCATCATCGGCTGGATCAAAACGGTCGAATGGCTGCAATGGTATGATTTTTCGGCCGATCCGGGTGGCGTTCTGGAGTCGGAGGCGCATCAGCGCGGCTCGGTAGAAAGCCTATCTGTGAGCGAAGGGGAACTCGAAGTCGAAGTGGGCGGCGCAATCGAACGCGCCAAGGCCGGCGAGACCTTGCGCTATCGGTGCGACCGCCCGCATGCGATCCGCAATGTGTCGCAAAAACTGGCCTCGGCCACAATGGTCTGCATTCTGAAGGCGGCGGCAATGGAATAGCTCGCGCGACATTCAATAGTCCAGCGCGGTGCTGATGCCGGATGCTGCAAACCGGCCATTCGCGCCTCTGGATATCGAATGCGCGATTTCTACGCGGCATGGATTCTCCTGACATTTAGAGCTATTCCCGATCAGAGGATTCCATCTGATCGGGAATAGCTCTGGAGAGCCAGGCCTTGCTCAGAGTCCCGAAACCTTCGGTTTGGCTGGCTGTGTTTGTGTTGCCGGAGCGGCCTCCGGATGAGCGGCCGGCGGCGGGGCTTCGTTCGCCGCGCTTTGGATTTGGCGAGGCTCAAAAGCCGCTGCAGCTGCGTTGGCGGCGGCCAGTTCGGAACTCGTGAGCCGCGCGGCCACCTCGTCACGCTTTTTTGCAGCATCGGCATCGCCAGCCGCCGCGACGATCGCAAACCAAGTGTACGACTTGACCAGGTCTTTCGGCAGCCCAAGGCCCCGCGCGAGCAAAACCGCTACATTATATTGGCTGTCGCGAATACCATACTCGGCCGCCTTGCCAAACCATAACGCCGCGCTCGTGTAATTGGGCTTGCCATCGTTGCCTTCGACGGCGAGAACGCCGAGATTATGCATGGCGCGCGTGTTGCCCTTTTCGGCGGCGCGCTGATACAGATTTTTGGCCCGCTGCATATCCTGACTGACGCCGAGGCCCTTTTCGTACAGGGACGCGAGCCGGTATTCCGCCACCGCGAGACCTTGTTCCGCCGCCTTGCCATACCATTGCGCGGCCAATTCATAATTCCGCTCGGCGGCGTTACCTTCGGCGTAACGAACCGCGAGATCGAATTGCGCCACCGCATCGCCAGATTTGGCCTCCTCGAGAAGGTTCTTGACCGGCTCGGCAACGGCCGGGGCGGCCTTTACGGTTGATGCTCCCGCGGCGAGCGCCACCGGCACGGCGGTCTCAAGCAAGGCATTCGCGGGAACCATGGCGGTAGGAGGGCGTGGCCGCGAGGAACTACTCGCCATTGTGTTCCGGCCAAGGGTAGCGGCCACGATCGCATCGCTGCCTGCGATCACGCGCGTTGCGGGATTGGAATTTCCGGCCATAAGATATCCGGAGCGTACGGCGCCATTCGCGGAAAAACCGGGGTCCGCCGGCGCTATGGGATCCAGCGGGACAGCCGCCTTAGTGGCCGCGACCTGGCCCCGGAGCGATTCGCCAGCTTGCGATTGGCGAGCCGGTAATTGGCTTGCTTGCGTTTGGGTTAGCGGCGTATTGCGTGGCACGCTTTGGCTTGCGAGAATCCTATTTCCGTACGCCTCGCCAGCGGCCGCTGGCTTCGCGCGTATGGCGCCCCGATCGAACTGCTTCAGAAACTCCGGCACGAAATCGCCAAAACGGTTATGAGTGAGCGTCCTGGCCATGCCATAGGCGCCCATCGCTGCAAACAAAAGGACCCCGCCCATAACGAGGGGCCACTTATAGCGGACGAAGAGGCCCTGGCGGCGAATTGGGAGGGAGCCCTGCTCCGCTATGCCGTCATTGCCGATGGCGGATTTCGCCTCTGACCCATGCAGCTCCTTTTGTGCCGTTCGCGCTGCGCGGCGGGCGGCGGCGATGAAATCCGTGCGGCTCGTCCCTTCCTCGCGATCATGCGTGGCCTTGGGCGGCACGCTACTTTGTCCGCGGGATTCATACTCTTCGCCCCGGCCCGGAAAGCCATGGCCGGGTTCAATGAGAAAACTGGCGGCACCGTCGTCTCTTCCGCCGCCTTTTGTATCGCCATTTGCAGCATCCCCGGCCCGGAGCTTCCCGGCAGCTTGCACGCGATCTGCGGCAAATGCCTCCCCGGCTAGCAGAATCTCCTTATCGCTCGCGCCCGGATCGCTGACGCCCGTCCTGATGACTCTGGCAGCCAATGACCCGTCCTGGCTATGATGGGCAAGGGACGTAAGGATAGGTGCGAAAGGGTCTAAAGATGAAGGGACAAGCCCGGAGTCGTGCAGGCCCGCCCCGCCCCTCGTGGCCTTTGCGATTTGTTCGATGGATTGCTGAATCTCGGTGAGGGCGAGGTTGGCACGCTGCCAAGTATCTTCGTGAAGGGCTCGCAGTTCCGTGATCTCGCGCAGAAATTGTTTCGTATCATCGCCATGCTCGCTCGTGGCTTTCATCAAGTCCGCCAGCGGCCCAGCCGCGGCCGCATTGGACAGGCTGCTCGCTATCCGGCGCGTCTCCTCGAGTTGAACCGATAGGCCGTTAATTGCATGCTCAAGCGAAGTAAGCGAAGCACAGCCATCGCCGGCACGGTCGAGACGCCCGGCAAGATTGGCGATTCCCCGTTCCCGGGTAGCACCCGCCTGCTGGCTTTGATCTGTTTCTCGGACGAATTTGATCTTTTTGGCGGCGCTAGAGATCATATCCTTGAGTGTGTTTGTCTCGTTCGCCACAGCGGCTAAACCCGTTTCGAGCCGCGCCGCGAGTTGCCGGTGCGAGGTTTCGATCCGCTTAGTAAGTTCATCAAAATGGCCATGCTCGATTCGCGGCGCCGGAAACGTCTCGGAGACGCGATTCGGGGCTTCCCATCTCTCGATCAAGGGCCGTTGGGCTCTCTTGGACCCATTTTGCGCTAATGAAACCTGAAGATCGCGCGCGAGACGGTCGAATTGTTCTAGCGAACCAATGGAATCGCCATTCGGATTGGTTCTGGCACTAGCGCCCGCATTGCGGACCAGAGCTTCGCCGGCAACCCCGGCACCCTCCCCCTCTTCCGCGCCATGCACACTCGCCCTGCTGCCCCAGTCCAATCTGCTTGCGCCAGTGAAATCTGAGTCAACCCCCTCCCATGCGGTTTCAATCGGCCCGGCATGTGAAGGCCTGTCGTGGTCCGGCGCTATGACATGCGCATTCGATAATGTTTCTTTCACCTCCGGTAATATCCCGTCGCCGGCCCAGTGACCGCCGGTGTCCCGGACAGGCTCCTGCCCAGACAGTTCGCTTTCTTGGGGCTTTCCACGCCAAGCTCGCAACTCGGCTTCCAGCCTAGCCAGCGCGGCCTTTAGCGAATCATTGTCATCTGAGCCGCCATTCCGCAGCGTTGTCTCCAATTCATCCAGTTTTTGGATTAAATCCGCGCGCTTTTGGCGATCCGTTTCTTGCGTGGTCAAATCAGACGAAAGCATATTCGCGATCGCCGAAAAAATCCCGGCGGCCTGTTGCCAACCCCCAGCCGGGGTGGCTCCCTGGCCTTCCCCCGAGGCTTGGTCAGGCGCCTCTGGAACGCTCAAATTGAAGGAGCCAGCACTGCTCTTGGGAGAAATTGCCGACACACGCTACCTTTCATCGCCTAATAGCTAAAGAATTTCATCATTTTCGCGCCGCTGGCTTGTCCGGAGCGGACCATGACATCGGGCGTCGGAAGCGAGCCTTGCCTGATTTGGGTTCTCGCATGTTCATTCGGCCGAATATGCGTGTTGAACTCTCCAGATCTCACGGCGGCGTAATTCTTTGCTAAGCCCATTATGCGGCAAAGCCCCGGTGTGCGGCAAATTCCCATTCGCTCAACCATAAAATTAGGCGGGTAGAATCATGCGCGGGTGCCCGCGGCCTGGGGCTTTGTGGGAGGGATTGTATATATTTAAAGATGTATACCATACGATTACACTTTTTAGTTGTATTTTGATAAATATTCGCTATCCTTTGTTATGAAATTGATTATCGAGCAATTGGGATTGGCGATGGAAACGAACCCCCAACACGAAACAGGGAGCTGGTTGCATCACGGCACCCGGCGCGAACATAGTGAAGCGGAAATACCCGGCGACGTTCCGGCCCTCGAAGGGACCTCGCGTCTATATTCAATTCGCGAAATGGCGCAGGATTTTCAGGTAAGCATCCGGACGCTCAGATTTTATGAAGACCGCGGCTTATTGCACCCGCGCCGGGAAGGCACCAATCGCCGGTATGATTCCCGCGACAGGCTTTGCCTAAAGATGATTCTTAAGGGCAAAACCCTCGGATTCACACTGTCCGAGATTGCCGACATCCTTGCCAGCGGAATGGATGATTCCGGCAAGATGGAGCTCGAAATGGGTCTATTGCCGGAACAGATCACCGCGCAGATTGACTACCTCCAACGCCAGCGCAGCCAAATCGATGAGGCGATCAAAACCCTGTGCAAGGCCCAAAGTCGCATGCTCGAATTACCCAAGCAAGGTGAGGGCCCTGATCGATCCGGCCATTAGCCGAACCCCGTTTTATGCCGCTGGCCAACGCCGGCGCAGGCTTTCTCGGCGTCCGTGATTTCCTTATTTTAAGCTTGATCTTAAGAAAGCTGCAGACTTTCCGGAGAAGATCATGAGTCAAATCAAAGAGACACTTTAATCAAAGAGATACAGAGAGAGGTGATTCTCCTTGAAGTCATCCCACTCTTGGGCGAGTTTTGAAATAGTTGCTCGACTTTTTCGATTCTGACATGCTCCAACTCTTAGAATCTGAGTGCTTCACGATCTTATAAAAGTTGGCGAGTTTTTAGGTGAGATAATGCGGCAAAACAAATAGGAGAGTTTATGCGCGATTCAATTTGGAGCGATCATGGTCTCAACTGTCCATTGTTCCGGGCGCATCAGGAGTCTGCATCTGCTCCCGCCAAATTCCGGCGCCAGCGGCACGGCGTCCAGAGTGCATGCCCTGCAGATGGACTTATATCGTCGAAAATGAAGCGCTCGGCGCCAAAGAATTGGAGCATGATCTGATCGAAAAAGTCGCGCAAGTATTTCGGAACATGTTCTAGGCGCCGGATGCAATCCCGAACCAATACCGGGCCAAACCGGTATCCACCTTGCGAACATTGCCAGGCGAAGAAGGTATATAAGGAGAGCAATCCCTGTAAGCCGAATGAGATGATCGCTCCCATGGACGCGTCCCAGCGCCAAGGAAGCGCCACCGAAGCGGGATGACTGTCACTAAACAATTGTGCAAGGCGCGTTTGCTGGACACCCCATCAGCAACTATATAGACATTAACCATACAGACATCGAAAGCGCATGCGCCGGTTAGAGAAGAGCCGTGAGGACATTCCATGCCGAGTTACAAGGCGCCCGTCGAAGAAATCCTGTTCCTGCTCAGCGATGTTTTTCCGATTCAGCGTTACAATAATTTGCCCGGCTTCGCCGAAGCCACGCCCGATCTCATCGAGGCCATTCTATCGGAAGCCGCGAAACTCTGCGAGGAAACGCTGCTTCCCTTAAATCAGCCGGGCGACCGCACGGGATGTATTCGCAATAAGGATGGCTCCGTTGCAACACCGCGAGGGTTCAAGGAAGCCTATCGTGCTTTCGTCGCGGGCGGCTGGGTCGGTCTTTCCGCCGATCCCAATTTGGGCGGCCAGGGGCTGCCTTACACGCTCGCCGCGATCGTCAATGAATTCGCGAGTTCCGCGAATATGGCTTTCGCAATGTATCCGGGCCTGAGCCAAGGCGCCCTTGCCGCATTGCTGACGCATGGCACGGATGCGCAAAAAAAGATTTTCGTACCAAAACTGATCAGCGGCGATTGGTCGGGCACGATGAACCTCACCGAGTCGCATTGCGGCACCGATCTTGGCCTCCTCAAAGCCAAAGCCGTCCCCAATGGCGACGCCTCCTACGCGGTTTTTGGTGAAAAAATCTTCATCTCGGCTGGCGAGCATGATCTGGCCGAAAATATCATTCATCTCGTGCTTGCCCGCATCGAGGGGGCGCCCGCCGGCGTCAAAGGCATCTCGCTTTTCGTCGTGCCCAAAATCCTGATCGAAGCAGACGGGTCGCTCGGCGCTGCCAACAAGGTGACCTGCGGCTCGCTCGAGCACAAGATGGGCATTCATGCCAATGCCACCTGCGTGATGAATTACGATGGCGCCAAGGGCTGGCTCGTGGGCGAGCCGAATAGAGGCTTGAACGCCATGTTCGTGATGATGAACGAGGCGCGTCTCGGTGTCGCGATCCAAGGCTTGGCGGTCTCGGAGGTGGCCTATCAGAATGCCGCCGCCTATGCCAAGGAGCGCTTGCAAGGCCGCTCATTGGCGGGGCCAAAATACCCGGAGAAACCCGCCGATCCGATCATCGTTCACCCCGACGTGCGGCGCAATTTAATGACGATCCGCGCTTTCAATGAGGCGGCGCGTGCCCTTGTGATTTGGACCGCGCTCAAGAGCGACATCGCGCATAGATCCGCCGATAAGTCCGAAGTCCAGGCCGCGGCGGACTGTTTAGGGCTGCTCACGCCGGTGCTGAAAGGTGTGCTCACCGATATCGGCTTCGACAACACGGTCAAGGCCCAGCAAGTCCTCGGCGGCCACGGCTATATCGAGGAATGGGGCATGGAGCAATTCGTCCGCGATGCCCGCATAGCGATGATCTACGAAGGCGCCAATGGCATTCAGGCGCTCGATCTCGTTGGCCGCAAGCTTGCCAAGGACGGCGGCCGCGCGGTCATCGCATTCTTCGGCGAGGTCAAGTCCTTCATCAAGGACAATGAGGGCGATGCCGCTTTGGCGCCTTATCTCACCGGCCTGAAGCAAGGCCTCGCTCATCTCGAACAGGCGACCTTGTGGTTCATGCAAAACGCGATTGCCAAGCCCGACAATGCGGGCGCTGGCTCCTATGATTATATGCATCTCTTCGGGCTGGTCGCGCTTGGCTTCATGTGGGCGCAAATCGCCAAGGCTGCCCTCGCGATCAAACCCGCGGGCAATGGAGATGCTGCCGCAATGGATGCGAAACTGCTGCTGGCCAAATATTTCATGGAGCGCATCATGCCCGAGTCGGGCGCCCATCTCGCCCGCATCTCCACCGGTGCCGCGACGATGATGGCGTTGGAAGCCGAGCAGTTTTGAGTGTTGCACTCGCTGCGCAGTAACATGAACCAAGACCGGGAGGACAAGGTGCCCGAAGCTTTCATTTACGATCATGTTCGCACGCCGCGCGGACGCGGCAAGCCTGACGGAGCGCTGCACGAGGTCTCGACCCTCGGGCTCGCCACGACGGTGCTGCGGGCCATCAAGGAGCGCGGCGATCTCGACACGCATCTCGTCGATGATATTGTGCTCGGCTGCGTCGATCCCGTTGGCGAGGCGGGCGGCGACATCGCCCGCGCGGCGGCGCTCACTGCAGACTATGGCAACCATGTGCCGGGCGTTCAGATCAATCGTTTCTGTGCCTCCGGCCTCGATGCGATCAATTTCGCCGCTGCGCAAATCATGGCCGGGCAACATAGTCTTACCGTTGGCGGCGGCGTCGAATCAATGAGCCGCGTCGGCATCGGCGCCTCAGGGGGAGCCTGGCCGGTCGATCCCGCGATCGCGATCAAATCCTATTTCATGCCACAGGGCGTTTCCGCCGATCTCATCGCGACGAAATATGGATTTTCCCGCGACGACGTCGATCAATACGCAGTCTCTTCGCAACAACGCGCGGCAAAAGCCTGGAGCGAGGACCGCTTCAAAAATTCTATCGTGCCGGTGCGCGACATCAATGGCATTACCCTTCTCGATCGCGACGAACATATGCGGCCTTCGACAGACATGCAGTCGCTCGCCGCGCTGAAACCCTCTTTCACGATGATGGGGGAGCAAGGCGGTTTCGACGCGGTGGCGGTCGACGCCCATCCCGAAGTGGAGAAGGTTCTGCATATCCATCACGCCGGCAATTCGTCGGGGATAGTGGATGGCGCCGCCGCGGTCCTCATCGGTTCGGCCGAAGCCGGGCGGGCCATGGCGCGAAAGCCGCGTGGAAAAATTCGCGCCTTCGCCAATATTGGCTCGGAACCGGCGATGATGCTGACGGGTCCCGTCGATGTCACCAAGAAAGTTTTGGCACGCGCCGGCATGACGCTCGATGACATCGATCTTTTCGAGGTCAATGAAGCCTTTGCCTCCGTCGTGCTGCGGTTCGCTCAAGCCTTCGATCTCGACATGACAAGGCTCAATGTCAATGGCGGCGCGATCGCGATGGGTCATCCACTTGGCGCGACCGGTGCCATGCTGCTTGGCACGGCGCTCGACGAACTCGAACGCTTAGGCAAGGCGACGGCGCTCATCACGCTCTGCATTGGAGCCGGCATGGGCACCGCGACGATCATCGAACGAGTGTAATCACTGCTTTGAGGACAAGACTTGAACGCGCTAATTTTACGGCGCCTTTGGAGAGAGATATTTGAATGAAGCGCGAACGAGTGAAACGCTGGCATAGATTTGCAGCTGTAGGCCTTATTGGCTTCCTCATTGCTGGGGCTGGCATTGTCTTTTCGGTGCAACCAACTTTGGCGGCGCTGGTCTGTCCACGCTGCTTTGGTTTCGAGCAGCTTTCCGGGGGCGTCTTCGTCGATGCCGCGATGCCGGGGCCCCTGCGGGCGCAGCTCGCCAGCGCTATGCGCGAAGGCGAAACGAAGGTCGCTGATTTCTATGGCGAGTTGAGAGCCACGCCCGAGGTTCTCGCCTGCGCCACCGATAGCTGTTGGCGAGGGCTCGGAGGCAGTGGCGCACAAGGTATCAGCTATGCGAGCGTCGGGTTTCGTCTTGCACCACTTGGCATCAATCCCGTCATCGTCGCGCATGAACTTTCGCACATCGAACTGCATGAACGGCTTGGCCTTGTGAAATTCATGGTGGGTGCAATCCCGGCCTGGTTTGATGAAGGACTCGCGGTGATCGTTTCGGAGGACCCCAGGTACCTTCTTGCCAGCACGGAAAGCGACCGGTGCCGAGTCGATGCCACGGGATCTTTTCCGATAGCTCCAATGGCATGGACCCGCGCGGCGGGAACCGATCACAACCTCTATGCTCGCGCAGCGTGCCGCGTGCTGCGGTGGATGAGAGCAAACGGAGGCAACGCCGCAGTGCTGGCTCTCGTTAAGAAGGTCGCCGAGGGTGTGCCTTTCAGCGAAATCTATCACGACCCGGATGAGCGCAAGTCCTAAACTAGGTCAAGCTGGGAATGCTGCAGGGGAGAGGCAAATGAATTTTGTAAATTTCCACGTCGAGACGGACTCTGACGGCATTGCCTTGCTGACCTGGGATATGCCGGGGCGTTCGATGAATGTCATCACGCCCGAGGTTATCGGCGAAATCGAAGCTGTCGTCGATCATGTCGCGGCGGAGGCTTCGATCAAGGGCTGCGTGATTACCTCTGGCAAAGACAATTTTTCCGGCGGCGCCGATCTTTCCATGTTGCAAAGCGTCGCTGCCGAATATCAAAAGGCGCGGCAAGAGAAAGGCGAAGAGGAAGCCACAAAGCTCTTTTTCGAGCGCGCAAGACGCCTCTCGCAGGTCTATCGCATGCTCGAAACTTGCGGCAAACCTTTCGCCATTGCGATCAATGGCACCTGTGTGGGCGGCGCCTTCGAGCTCGCGCTCGCCTGCCATTACCGGGTCATCTCGGATGACGACAAGGCACGGGTGGGGCTGCCTGAGATCAAGGTCGGCCTGTTTCCGGGCGCGGGCGGCACCCAGCGCATCGCCCGCCTGATGCAGACCGGCGATGCGCTGCAAATGCTTTTCAAGGGCGAGCAGATCAGGCCAAAGGCAGCCAAGGCGATGAATCTCGTCCATGAGATCGCCCCCGCAGGCGAAATCGTCGCGAAGGCCAAGACCTGGATCACGGCAGGCGGCAAAGGCGTCGCGCCATGGGACGAGAAAAGCTTCAAGCTTCCTTCCGGAAAAGTGTTTTCGGCCCAAGGTATGATGGTGTGGCCCGCTGCCAATGCCATCTACCGGCGTGAGACGCATGACAATTACCCAGCAGCAAAAGCGATTTTGCACAGCGTCTATGAGGGCCTGCAATTGCCTTTTGATTTGGCGCTGCGCGTTGAATCACGATGGTTCGCCAAGATTCTGCGCTCGCCCGAAGCCGCCGCGATGATCCGCACTCTGTTCCTTTCCATGGGCGAATTGAACAAAGGCGCGCGGCGTCCCGCGCATGTTCCAGCGACCGCAATTAAGCAGGTCGGCATCCTTGGCGCGGGGTTCATGGGCGCCGGTATTGCCTATGTCACCGCAAGCGCCGGGATGGATGTGGTGCTGATCGACCAGGATCAGGCAGCGGCCGATAAGGGCAAGGAGATTTGCAACAAGCTTATCTCGGGGCAAGTGCTCAAAGGCCGCGCGACAGGCGCCGATAAGGAAGCGCTTCTTGCCAGGATAAAACCCACCGCCGATTACACCGGCCTCGCGGGCGCAGGTCTTGTGATCGAAGCGGTTTTCGAGGATCGCGCGGTTAAGGCCGCCGTGACACAAAAGGCGCGCGAGGTGCTCCAACCTGGCACGATCTTCGCCTCGAATACCTCGACTCTGCCGATTACCTCGCTTGCACAAACCTATGGCGAGCCTGAAAATTTTATTGGGATTCATTTTTTTTCGCCGGTAGAAAAAATGCTTCTCGTCGAGGTGATTCTTGGCGAAAAAACCGGGGACCGGGCGCTTGCGACCGCTTTGGATTATGTTCGCGCGATCAAGAAAACACCCATTGTGGTGCATGATTCGCGCGGCTTTTACGCCAACCGCTGCGTTGGCAATTATATTCGCGAAGGCCACATTATGCTGCTCGCGGGCGTTCCGCCCGCGATGATCGAGAACGTCGCCAAAATGGCGGGCATGCCGGTTGGGCCGCTCGCCCTCAACGACGAAGTCGCGCTTGATCTCGCGCTGAAAATCATCGAGGCGGCGAAGCGTGATTTGGGACCGGCGGCGATCGATCCGACGCAGGAAAATTTGCTCAAAACCATGGTCGTCGAACATGGCCGCTATGGGCGCAAAAACAGCAAGGGCTTTTATGATTATCCAGCGCAAGGCACGAAAACTCTGTGGCCCGGCCTCGACGCGTTTCAATCAACAAAGCTCGATCCGGATAAGATCGATATCGCCGAACTCAAACAACGCTTTCTCGTGACACAGGCGGTCGAAGCGGCGCGCGTGATCGAGGAAGGCGTCGTGACGGACCCGCGCGAAGCGGATGTCGGCTCAATCATCGGCTTCGGCTTCGCGCCTTTCAGCGGCGGCACATTGAGTTATATCGATGGAATGGGTGTAGCCAATTTTGTCGCGCTTTGCGAGCAGCTCCGCCAAAAATTCGGAGATCGTTTCGCACCGCCAAAAATCCTTATCGATATGGCGAAAGCAGACGAAACCTTCTATGGGCGCTTCGCCGAGCGGATGAAACGCGTCGCATAAGCTTGTCGCAAAACCGGCGCGCGGATTTTCTCAATCTTACCAGAATGTTTCACGTGAAACTTTTTGGTCCGGTTGCGACTCGTTTCCGGTCAAGGATGCTTACAGGGTCGGGAAGCGTCATTGTCCGATGCGCAAGCGGTTTAGTATTTTGCGACAACCGGCGCCGCGAGCGGCGACAACCAATCGAATTTATAGTTCAACCCAACGCGCCCGATATGATACATCGTACGCGTATTGAAATCGACCGTTGATCCGAACGCCGGTGTAAACAGGACCGCGCGCGAATTTATGAATTCATATAGATATTCGGCCTTCACCGTAAAGTGTGAGTCGATGGCATATTCGAGGCCGATGCCGAAGGCCCCGACATGCGGAAATACGCCGGTGCGCGTCTCGGTTATCGACCCGGTGGTGAAGAGTGCTGGCGTGGCGAGGCTATAATAAGTCTCCGTCGTTGCGTAGGTGAAGCCGGCAGTCAAATAGGGCAGAAACCGGCCCCACGCATAGCCGAGGCGGACCCGGGCCGTGCCAAAATCCTCGAATTTGGAGCCGAAGGTGGCGGTGACCGGCGCACCGAAGAAAAGTGTGCCGGTGGCGGTCGTCTGACCCCTTATGCCAGACACGTCTGAATCGATTTCAAAGCCGGTGACGATGTGGAAGAACGGAAGCTCGTAATTATACCCGGCCTGAATGCCCCCGAATGGTCCGGTCGCCGTGATGCCGTTCCTCCCGGCAACAAAGTTGTTTGGCTCCAACACGTTGATGGAATACGGAAAAGCGAAATGATCAATCCCGCCACCGACGTTGACGCCGGCATAAAAACCAGTCCAACTGAATTCGGCGGGCGGTGGCGGTTGAAAAACCGGCGGTTCTATTTTGGAAGGTAAATCGGCCGCACGGACAGGCCCGGCAACTGCCGCAAGGGCGATGCACAAAAAAACCTTCGCGAGGTAATTCCCGCCTCGGTGCCTGTGGATGAAAGAGGCGGCCTTCCCTGTCAAGTGCAATCTGGTGCGGATGCTCACGAAGGTTCACTCCAATTATCCAGGTCTTACTGACCTATAAAATCCTCGGAGTGACCCGTGCGCAAGTTTTGCGTAAGTTTCTAATGGTGAAATGCATCAGCTGTTGCAAAATTGGCACTGCCACTGCTCAGCACTTAGCACTTTTACTCTTGGCACCTTGTAACCGCCATGCGGTCATCCGTATCGAGATCAGTGCGCGGTTGGCGGCGCCAAAACGGCAAAGTATCAAAATCTCAAAAGGCGATAAAGTCTCATAGTCTTAAGAAAAGTTAAGAGTTCTCCGATCAGATCAGGAACCAAACAAACCGGTAGAGACAATGAGCGATCGCGCTTTAAGCGCTCATGGTCTGCCTTGGCTTAAATCAAGGCACGGCGGCGAGACGGTTCCCGCGCCGTGGATTTGAACATAGGCGCAAATGGCAGCGGTAACTAAGACTTTAATGATTTCACTCTGAAAACGTTCTGCTCCCAAGCGGGTCGTTCGCATGGGGACCGGTCGACCTTGGCTGCTCCGGCCAAGAGGCCTACCCTTTCCCTGTGCACATAGCGAAAGTGGTGGTCGAAATTCGTGAGCCCACCGGCTATTCTCCGGTATGAGCGAATCGCTGCTGGCCTGCCCACCCCGCGCGTTTCTTGGAGTCGAGCGCTCCGTGCTAGGGCGTCCGTGGCGCGGCCGGCTCGATGCCGCGGGCGAGGCGTGCGCGCTAGCGATTGCGCAAATTCATGGAACCGGCGATCTCTTGTCCCGCATTCTTGCCGGACGCGGCGTCACGCCGGACACCGCGCAAGACTATCTCGACCCAACGCTGCGAAACCTGTTGCCTGACCCTTACTCCTTGAAGGGCATGGAGGCGGCAGCTTGCCGCATAGCGGAAGCGGTAGAGTGCGGCGAAAGGATTGCGATTTTCGGAGATTATGACGTCGATGGCGCTGCCTCCTCGGCGCTGCTTTACGATTATCTCCGCGGCTGCGGCACACCTTGCGTGATCTATATTCCGGACCGGATTTTTGAAGGCTACGGCCCCAACACGGAGGCAATCCAAACCCTTGCGCGCGATGGCGCGAAGCTTTTGATCACGGTGGATTGCGGGACGGCGAGTCATGTGCCGCTCTCCGAGGCGGCAAGGCTCGGCCTCGACCCGATTGTACTCGATCATCATCAGGCACCGGAGATTTTGCCAAAAGCAATCGTCGTCAACCCAAACCGGCAGGACGATCTTTCCGGTCTCGGCCAGCTTTGCGCGGCGGGGGTCGTTTTCATGACGCTTGTCGCGGTGCAGCGTTGTCTGCGCGATCGCGGCTTTTTTTCGCCCGCCAGGCCACCGCCAGACCTTCTTGCTGGGCTCGATCTCGTTGCGCTTGCCACCGTTGCCGATGTCGCGCCATTGACCGGGTTGAACCGCGCCTTCGTCGCCAAGGGGCTTGCCTTGATGCACGCGCGGGAGCGCCCCGGTCTCAAAATCTTGCTCGACATCGCAGGGCTTGTGGGTCCGCCAACCCCCTATCATCTCGGTTTTCTGATTGGCCCGCGCATCAATGCCGGGGGAAGGATCGGCGATGCCGCGCTTGGCGCCAGGCTCTTAACTCTGGCCGATCCGCTGGAAGCCCGGCAAATCGCCGAAGACCTCGACCGGCTCAATCGCGAACGTCAGGAGCTGGAACGTGCCACCCTTAACGCGGCCGAGGCCGAAGTGCTGGCAGGCCCTAGTCTTGAAAATTCCGCCGCCATCGTCGTCGCGGGCGAAGGCTGGCATCCAGGCATTGCCGGGCTGATCGCCTCGCGCCTCAAGGAGAAATTCCGGCGTCCGGCATTCGCGATTGCTTTCGACACAAATGCAATCGGCACCGGGTCCGGCCGCTCGATTTCGGGTGTCGATCTAGGCCGTGTGGTGCGCGCGGCGGTCGACGCCGGGATTCTCGCCAAGGGCGGCGGCCATGCGATGGCGGCTGGCATCACTCTCGCGCGGGAACGGCTCAGCGATTTCAGGGAATTCCTCGAAGCAAACCTCGCCGCTCCGGTTGCTGCCGCGCGAAGCGGCGAAACATTGTTGATCGACGCGGCGCTGACCGCGGCCGGTGCCAATCCAGCTTTGCTCGTCGGCATCGCGCGCGGAGGTCCCTATGGCGCGAGCAATCCCGAACCCGTTTTTGCCTTGCCAGCGCATCGCCTTCTCGATGTTGTCAACGTCGGCAACGGCCATGTACGGCTGCGCGCGGAGGCCGGCGATGGAAGCAAAATAGACGGCATCGCGTTTCGCGCCGCCGCCGAGCCGCTGGGCCAAGCGCTTCACGCCGCGCGAGACACCACCGTTCATCTTGCGGGAACCTTGGCGGCGGATCGCTTCGGCGGTAGGGACCGGATGCAATTGAGGCTGCTCGATTTTGCCCCGGCATCCTAGATCATGAATTCATAAAAAGGATTCCCGAATCGGCAGGAGGATGCTTCACTCTTCAGATCATGGAGGTTGATATGGCGCGTTTTGATCTGACGGATTTCGAGTGGCCAGTGATTCAAGCCTTGCTGCCGAACCAGCCGCGCGGCGTCGCGCGGCTGGAAGACCGGCGTGTGTGAAACGGGATATTCTGGCGGCTGCGGATTGGCGCGCCTTGGGCTGATATTCCGGAGCGCTACGGCCCGCACACCACCTGCGTGAACCGCTTCAATAGGTGGCGCAAGGCGGGTGTTTTGGGAGGGGCAGACCCTTCTGGCCGACAGCGCCTATGACAGCGGCAAGCTGCGGCAAAGCCGCAATGAACGGAGCGCATGGGCCAATATCGAGCCCCTGCCAAACCGCAAGAACGTGCTGACCTTCAGCCCATTCCTCTATCGATACAGAAACCTCTTCGAGCGTTTCTTCAATAATCAAGCACTGCCGCGCTGTGGCCACGCGCTATGACAAAAGACCTGAAAACGTCCTCGCCGGAGTCAAACTCGCCTCACTCAGAATCCGGATGCGGTTTAATGAGTCGATGACCGAGTGGAGAATCGAAAGCTCTGCTTGTGATGTCCGTTATTAGCTCAAAGTGGAGCAAATAAACCAACCCCAGACCACGGTCCAGTCAAACGAATCATGGATTCAAGTATATTGCTTTCGCAGATGCGGCTGGGCCATACCGGCAAGATCATCGCCGCCACGCGCAGGAGCGCCGCCCGTTTGAGGTGGTTGTCACCCCTGCCCCGGCCCAGCAATCGGTGCCTGAAAACTCAAGCCCAGGTCCCACGGAAAATAGATCCAGGTGTCCTGCGATACCTCGGTGATAAACGTGTCCACGAGGGGACGTCCGAGTGGCTTTGCATAGACTGTCGCGACATGCGCCTTGGGCAAAACCGCACGAATGAGTTTGACCGTCGCGCCCGTATCGGCAAGATCATCGATCACGAGTAGACCCTCGCCGGCGTCCCGCGCGGTCTCGGGCATAACGCTTTTCAGAACTTTGACTTCGCCCTGGATTTTCTCTCTGGCGTAGCTCGCCACGCAGAATGTATCGATGATCCGCATATCGAGCTCGCGCGCGACGATCGCGGCCGGCACCAAGCCGCCCCTGGTGATCGCCACCATGCCGGAAAAGCGCTCCGGGCCGGAGAGCCGCCAGGCGAGCGCCCGCGCATCGCGGTGAAACTGATCCCAGGAGACATGAAAGGCCTTTTCGGTCATGACGTTTTGCGGCTCTGCGGGACCTTCATACGCGGTCAGGCCCGCGCCTTGGCGAGCTCTGTTAGCATAGATTTGATTGCTGCCGCAGCCGAGGCAAGCTTTGTTTTGTCCTTGCCGCGGACCACGAGCTCATTATGAAAGCCGCCGTCGCGGAAAGCCGGATAGGAGCCGATCGAAAGCTCCGGGTAGGCGGCGGCGATTTCGCCGAGCGGTGCAGCATAGGCGCCCTCCGGCAGACGGCCCGCCGCAATCGTCTCGACGATGACCGGCGTGCCGGTCGCAAGCTTCGGCCCGACCTCGTCGAGCATCGCTCGCATGATCGCGGGAACGCCCGCCATCACAATGACATTGCCGATCCAAAAGCCGGGTGCCGCCGAAATTCTGTTCTTCACAAGCTCGGCACCATGCGGGATGCGCGCCATCCGGCGGCGCGCCTCGTTTAAATCCTCCGGCTTAATGCGTTCGAGCAGGAGATATATCACGCGCGGATCTTCCGAAATTTCGACGCCGAGCGCCGCCGCTATCGCATCGGCGGTGATGTCGTCATGCGTCGGGCCGATGCCGCCGGTCGTGAAAAGATAATCGTAACGCGGGCGCAGCGCATTGACCGCCGCGACAATCTCAGCGGTGACATCAGGGACCACGCGCGCCTCGCGGAGATCGATGCCGATCTTGCTCAGATAATCGGCGATATAGGAGATGTTCTGGTCCTTCGTGCGGCCGGACAGGATCTCGTCGCCTATGATAAGGACCGCCGCCGTGACGGATGCCGCTTGCGTCATGATCTCTTCCCAGACCCTGGCAAGAGGTTGATCTTCGGAAAAGGGGCAGAGTTTCTCGATAGGATCATGAGCCAGAGCTTAAGTAATAGAGACTAGGCGCGAACGCCAGCAACTTGAACATGGTCTAGCATGAGAGGCTGCGGAGTTCGACTGCTTTTCAACGGCCCCTGCGCCATAAGTCCCGTCAATTCCAGGCTTTTGAGCACTAAGCCGTTCGCGTTGGTGAGCGGCAGTCTTGCGGCTCACGAGAGGCTAAGGGGGTTCTCTTAACTTGTGTCATTTACATTAAACCAACTGCCTTCTGAGAAATGAATATTTGACAAAATAACATCATCCATATTTAATGTTTTATAACTTTAACTCCCCGAATGCGCTCATCATTCGGTGTGTCTTGCCGCCCAGCGAACGAAAAGCGGTTTTATGAAGGAGAACCGAAGATGGATGAGTTTGATGTGCTCGTGTTCTTAGTTGTGCTGGCTATAGGCCTATTGATCATCCCTTCGCACTATGATCCTCTCAAATTCTTCCTGTATAGCCGCCGCATATTTGACGAACTGACTGCGGGAATCTCCGAGCGTGACTTCGGTCGTATCATTCATGCCGTCCGCACCGTCCGTGAGGACTAACTTTCCTGGATATGTGTTGAATACAATGCCCTATCTCCAAATGTCACTATTTGGAAGTTTGCTTGATTAATCTGTCTGTTGAATTCGATCTTTCAGTAATTATTGTCAATTAGTAGAAATATGCGCTGCCAAGGATGGACAGAGGGCGTGGAAATTTCCCATGTGAGCATGTCCCGAAAAATTTGCTCGGCTTTTCGGTTTTGACGTGCTCCAGCTCTTTAAATTTGAGCAATACCTTTTCGATCAAATGACTCCATGTGATCGGGACGTGCTCTCGGTCAATGCCCGCGAGCTCATGCGCGTTTGCATAAGCGCGTGAGCTAGCTGTGCCGCCCGCCGCCGTCGCGGCCGGCCCTTGCGATGGGTGAAGTCAGCCTGAAGCAAGCTCGTGCCGATTTACTGCAGCTGCCAAAGCTGGAGAATCGTCCATGGGCCTTTTTAGTGCAATGACGGCAAGCGTGTCTGGAATGGCGGCACAGGCAAATAACCTGGCGACCATTTCGGAAAACATCTCTAATGCGAGCACCACGGGTTACAAGCAAACGTCGACACTATTTCAGGATATTGTCGATCAATTCGGCACTACCGGCGACTATAGCGCAGGCGGCGTGAGCACTACGATCCGCTATAACGTCGCCGAACAAGGCAGTCTCACGAGCACGACGTCGCCGACTGATCTTGCGATCCAAGGAAACGGCTTCTTCCTCGTCGAGAATTCGGCCGGAGCCAATTACCTCACCCGGGCAGGCTCCTTTGTTCAGGATGGATCCGGCAATCTCGTAAACTCGGCGGGCTACACTTTGATGGGCTATAGTCTGGCTCCAGGGGCCGGTGGCGTCACTGACAGCTTGTCCGGTTTGGTGCCAGTCAATATCAACGGAGCGGCATTGGTCGCCACGCCCTCGACGTCTGGGACTTTTACCGCCAATCTAAATTCGAACGCAGCGACGCTGACTGGCGCCCCATCTGCCACCAATTATACCAGCCAGTCTTCGCTCGTTGCCTACGACGATCTTGGCAATCCGGTGACCCTGAATACCGATTTTTCGAAAACGGGGGCCAACACTTGGCAAGTTAATGTCTACAATGCGGCCTCTCCGGCAACGCCTTTGACCACTCAGACACTCACTTTCGATCCAACGACCGGAAATCTGGCTCCGCCCTCGCCGACCGCGCTTTCCATCGCGGTTCCCGGCGGCAATACCGTCTCATTGAACATTGCGAGCATGACGCAATTGGCATCGCCTTTCTCGGTTTCGACCGCCACCATGGATGGCAATGCTCCGAGCAAGGTTCAAAGTGTCAGCATAGGAACGGATGGCACACTTTCCTACGTCTACGCGAACGGCAAGACGGTTCCAGCCTATTCGATCCCGCTCGGCAATGTCATCAGCCCGGATAACCTTACCAATATTACCGGCGACGTATTTCAAGTCAGTTCAGAGTCTGGCAGCCTCGTTATCGGAACCGCGGGGACTGGTGCTTTAGGAACCATTCAATCCTCCGAGCTTGAAAGCTCGACGGTGGATCTGGCAACGCAACTCACCAACATGGTTGCTACGCAAAGCGCCTATGGAGCCAATAGCAAGGCTTTCCAGACTGGAGCCGACCTGCTGGCCGAACTCAACAATCTGCTGAAATGATTAAACCCACTCGGGATCGTAAGGGTCATATGCCATGAGCCTTTCCAGCGCGGCGAGCCTTGCGCAATCCGGCTTGAACACGGTAACGGCGGAAATATCCGTCCTGTCACGCAACATCTCCGGTGCGAGCGACACATCGATCTATTCGGAGAAGACCGCCAATGTCATCACGGGGCCTGGTGGCGCCTCGCAAGTCGCGTCAATCACCCGGGCTACGAATCAGGCGGTGTTTCAGAACCTGCTGGGCGCGACGTCCGCTAACGCTACTCAAAGCGCGCTTCTCTCCGGCATCAATACGCTCAACGAGACGATCGGCAATCTATCCAGCAGCAGCAGCTCGAGCACAACCTCGAGTGCGAGTTCCCCCTCAGCCTTGCTGAGCAACTTCACCGATGCTCTTCAGTCCTATGAAGCCTCACCGAGCGATTCAACCCTCGCCGGCGCCGCCGTGGCCGCCGCGGTAACCTTGGCGCAGGGATTGAACAGCGCCACGGCGACGGTGAATCAAGTGCGCGAGCAAGCCGATTCTGGAATTGCCACATCGGTTCAAACGATCAACTCCTTGCTCACCCAATTCCAGACCGCCAATGCGCAAATCGTCAATGGCACCGCAACCGGCGCCGACGTTACCAATGCGCAAAATACGCGCGACAATATCCTCACCCAGCTTGCCCAACAGATCGGCATTACAACAACCACGGGCGCCAATGGCAACATGTCCATATATACGGACAGCGGGGTGACCTTGTTCCAAGGCGGCGCGGCAAGAAACGTGACATTTTCGCCCACCAACAGCTATACGGCGGCAACGACTGGCAATGCGGTGTATGTCGATGGCGTAGCCGTCACCGGCGCCTCGGCGTCGATGCCGATCACGTCCGGCACTATCGCGGGCCTGGCGAATCTGCGCGACAATGTAACAGTGACCTATCAGGCCCAACTGGATGGCATGGCGGGAGCCTTGATCAACACATTCGCGGAAAGCGACCAGACTGGGTCTGGCCCCAACCTGCCCGGACTGTTCACGACGCCCGGCGCGACATCGCTCCCCACGAGCACCACGGGTCTTGCCGGCCAGATTTCGGTGAATGCCAGCGTCGACCCAAGCCAAGGCGGCAACGCCCTATTGCTGCGGGATGGCGGCATCTCGGGCAATTCCAACTACACCTATAACACAAGCGGGAACACAAGCTACACGACCCGTCTTACGCAGTTGCTTGGCAATTTGTCGGCGACACAAACGTTCAGCGCCGCCAGCGGCATCACCACCAGTGCAAGCCTGAGCAGCTACGCGTCCGCCTCAGTCGGCTGGCTCGAAGGCCAGTATTCGAATGTTTCGTCGCAAAGTACTACTCAAAGCACGCTGCTCAATACGGCAACGACAGCCTTGTCCAATGCGACAGGTGTCAATCTCGACAATGAAATGTCCAAGATGCTCGATCTCGAGAACTCATATTCGGCGACAGCGAAATTGATTCAGACGATCGACACTATGTTCGGCACACTAATAACCAATCTAGAGAACCTCCCCGCATGACCTCCTTCATTTCGACCCAATCCATCACGACTTCGATGCGCCAATCCATCCTGCAGATGCAGTCGGACCTAGCTGCCAACGAGACGGAGGTTTCTACCGGCAATTACGCGGATATCGGGCTCAGTCTCGGAGCCACGTCGGGAGAAGACGTTTCACTTCAAGCCCAGACGTCCATGCTGCAGACTCTCACAAACACGAACCAAACCGTTGCTACCCGGCTCAGCGCGACTCAGACAACTTTAAGCGGCCTGCAGACCTCGGCACAGAAACTTCTCAACTCTCTGCTCGAAGGCGATGGTTCCAATTCGAATGCAAGCACGATCCAGGCATCCGGGCAAAACGATCTCCAGGGCCTGATCAGCAGTTTGAACTCATCCCTCAACGGCGATTACACTTTTGCCGGGACGAATACAGGCACCCAACCAATCACTGATTATTACGCCACGGGAGCAGCAAATAAAACGGCCGTAGACAACGCCTATCTCACCGCGTTCGGAATGTCGCAGACAAGTTCTGGCGTCTCAACGATCAGCGGCGCCAATATGCAAAGCTTTCTCGACACTCAGTTTGCGTCTTTGTTCCAGGGAACCAACTGGTCAACCAATTGGTCTTCCGCGTCCAGCCAGACGCTGACCAATCAAATTTCCGAAAGCCAAACGGCAAGCACGTCGGTCAGCGCCAACAACCCCGCGTTCCAGCAGCTTGCGCAAGCCTATACCATGGTTGCCGATCTCGGGACTCAGAATCTCAATTCGTCGGCCTATCAAGCCGTCTCCAGTACGGCACAAAGCCTTTTGACCTCCGCGATTTCCAATCTTACCGATCTTCAAGCGAACGTCGGCATGGTTCAAACGGATGTCACCAACGCCAATAATCAAATGTCTGTGCAATCGAACATTTTATCTACACAAATCGGCAATCTCGAAAGCGTAAACACCTATGAAGTTTCGACGCGGATCACAGACCTGCAAACGCAAATAGAGGACTCCTATGCGTTAACATCGCAACTTGCGCAGCTCAGCCTGGTGAAATTTCTGTAATCCCTGCCGCAGCAGTACCAATACGATAGGCGCGATGTATCAACTTTCATATGATGAACACCTTGCTGACAACGCCAAAGATTGCCGCGACCGTGAGCGGCTGGCGTTGGAGCATGCAATTGGACTTCTACAGAGGGCCGAAGGCGCAGGCGCCCAATCGCAGGAAACCGTCGAGGCGCTCGGTTTTGTCAGTAAGCTTTGGAACGCCTTTATCCAGGACCTTGTCGACCCCGAGAATGATTTACCGGACGTTTTGCGCGCCGATTTGGTCTCGGTCGGGCTTTGGATCATCAAGGAAGCGGCGTTGATACGTTCCGGACAATCGCAGAATTTTCGCGGCATGATCGAAATCTGTACGATGATCCACGCCGGGCTGAAGTGAGACAATAGAATGCATATTTCGCTTCGCGCCGGGGAAAAGATCTATATCAATGGCGCCGTTTTGCGCGCCGACAGAAAGGTTTCCATCGAAATTCTCAATGATGCCACGTTTCTTCTCGAGGCTCATGTCATGAAGGTCGAGGATGCCTCTACTCCACTGCGTCAGCTCTATTTCATTATTCAGATCATGTTGATGAACCCGACCGATTCGCTTGCCGCCCGTGAGATGTTCAAAAAATCCATTCACATGACGATCGATGTATCGGAAAGCGTGATCCTGGTTTCAGGGCTACGAACCGTCAAGACACTTGTTGACGGCAACCGTATCTTCGAAGCGCTGAAAGCCGTCCGTTCGCTGTTTCCGATAGAAGCGGAAATATTAGCGGGAGGCAAAGTCTCTTCGCCAACCCAGGCTGCCTGAACTAAATTGCAAGGAGTGTAGTTATGACGGTTTCTAGCATCCCGCCAGTTTCAGCCGCTGCATCTGCGGCAAATTCAGCTTCAACAAGCGCGGCGTCTGTGACGCCGACCGTCGACTATAATCAGTTTTTGCAGCTTCTCGTGGCCGAACTGCAGAACCAGGATCCGACGAATCCGACTGATCCGACGCAATATATGAGCCAGCTGGCGTCATTTTCCTCGGTCGAGCAGCAGGTGCAAACGAACTCGACTCTCGATTCCCTCCTCTCGGCACAGGCCACCAATATCATTGGCCAGAAAGTGACATCCGCGGATGGCAGTACCACCGGAACCGTGGCTTCCGTGGTAATTTCCACCGGCGGCGGCGCCGTTGCTACGTTAACGAACGGAAGCACGGTGACCCTTGGCCCCGGTGTCACCATAGGTTAGTCATGAACGAGGCCGACGCATTGGAGCTGCTTCGCGCGGCGATCTGGACGATTATCATCGGGTCGGGTCCAGCGGTGGGCGCCGCTATGTTCGTCGGTCTCATTATCGCTTTGCTCCAGGCATTAACGCAAATCCAGGAGTCGACACTGACCTTCGTTCCCAAGATCGTCGCCGTTTTTATAGCTCTCGCCATCGGCGCACCCTTTATCGGAGGTCAAATTCATACGTTTACTGAATTGGTTTATTCGCGGATCGAAAAAGGCTTCTAGACCGGAGCCGCTTCAAGATGCATCGCTCATGGTCTCCATTTTGTTGTTTTGCCGCATGATCTTTTCCAAAAAGTCTGCAACTTTTTGGGATAATGCTCTAGGCGATCCGACCGTCGCGTGAAGGGGCACAAACATCGCCCGTGTCCGCCCCCTCAAAACAACCGCAATTGTTCTCCCTTGCGCGCCGGAGGCCGGAAGAGATCGTGGCGCAGAGGAATGTGGGTCCCGGCAAGGCCAAGTCTTGCCGCCGCCGCCGCGAATCTGCGTCCGATCATCCAGGCGTAGTGGCCAGACCCCGACATGCGCGCACCAAAACGCGGATCGTAAAGCTTGCCTTCCCGAGCCGAACGCATCAAGGACAGCACATGTTTAAGCTTGTCTGGATAATGCGCGTGCAGCCATTCGACGAAGATATCGCGGACTTCAAGCGGCAGCCGGAGAAGGACATAACCGGCCTCGCGTGCGCCTGCGGTTTGCGCGCGGGCAAGGATCGCCTCAATCTCGGAATCATTGATCGCCGGGATAAGGGGAGCCGCCATGACGGCCGTTGGAACCTTAGCCTCCGCCAACCGCTGGATCGCGTCGAGCCGCCGCTCAGGACTGCTTGCGCGGGGCTCCATTTTCCGGGCGAGAACGGGATCGAGCGTGGTCACCGACAAGGCCACTTTGACAAGACCTCTCTCGGCCATAGGCGCGAGAAGATCGAGATCGCGCAAGATAAGCGCCGATTTCGTGACGATAGCGACCGGATGATGAGAGAGGGCCAGCACTTCGAGCACCCTGCGCATCACCCGTTCCTTGCGTTCGACCGGCTGATAGGGATCGGTATTGGTTCCAATCGCGATCGTTTTCACGGCATAGCCCGGCGCCGATAATTCGTGCTCAAGCAGGCTTGCCGCATTGATCTTCGAAAACAGCCTTGTCTCAAAATCGAGCCCAGCCGACAGGCCGAGATAGGCATGGGTCGGCCGCGCGAAACAATAGACACACCCGTGCTCGCAGCCACGATAGGGATTAATCGACCGATCAAAGGAAATATCGGGCGAATCATTGCGCGTGATGATCGTCTTGGCGGGTTCGCGCGTGACTTGCGTCCGCAAGGGGGGCAAATCCTCGGACAGATCCCAGCCATCGTCGTCGTGGAACCGCGTTTCCTTCTCGAAACGTCCGCTTGCGTTTGACAAGGCGCCGCGACTC
>PLUZ01000006.1:0-727 GCA_003162995.1 Methylocapsa sp.
CTAGAGCGTTTCGCATTTAGGTTGACTTGTATCCAGCATTTGCAAGGTAGTTCGCGCATTCCTGCGGTGTGATGGTGTCGAGGGTATCGGCGACGGCGCATTCGACGGCCGCGACGCTTCGGCGCATAGCTTTTCGCATCGTGTGCTTGATTTTTGCGAAGGCCTGTTCGATCGGGTTGAGATCGGGGCTGTAGGACGGCAGGAAGACCAGTCTGGCGCCGATTGACCTCACCATGGCGCGCACCGCCTTGCCTTTGTGACTGTTGAGATTGTCGAGAACGACGATGCCGTCAGGCTTCAGGGTTTTGATGAGTTCAGCTCTGACATAGGTCTTGAACGCCCCGGCGTTGATCGGACCGTTGAGCACCCAGGGTGCCTCGATACGATCGTGGCGCAGCGCGCCGATGAAGGTCATGGTCTGCCAGTGTCCGTGCGGCACATGGGTGATCAGCCTCTCGCCGCGCGTACCCCAGCCGCGCAACGGCGCCATGTTGGTCTTGATCCAGGTTTCGTCGATGAAGACNNCCGCGATAATGGATCCATCTGCGGCGCCGGCGTGCTATGTCAGGCCGGATCTGCTCGGCGGTCAGAACGGTTTTTTTTAAAGCTTTTGCGCTCGCGCGCCAAGAAGCGCCCCACTGTCGCTGGAGCACCTTGAGACCGTGCGCCGCCAAGGCCTCCGACAGCGCCTGGAGTGTCACATGCGGCGTCTTTTCGATCTGCTGCA